>JAPPKT010000092.1 GCA_028819675.1 Caldilineaceae bacterium
GCGGCAGCGGGATATCGTGGAGCTGGCTCTGGACGATGTGTATTTCGGGTATGTGCTTCCCGGTTTTCGGGCCGCCGTCGCCAAGGCTGAAGCAGAAGCGCGGCGAGCCGATGCGGAAGCTGCGGCGCGCCAGGTGGCCGAGCAACGAGCAGAGGAGGAGGCTGCGGCGCGCCAAGCGGAGGAGCAACGAGCAGAGGAGGAGGCTGCGACGCACCGAGCGGCAAAACGTCGTTACGCAGCGGCGGTGCAACGAAGGGAAAAGGAAGCAGCCGCCCGCCGAGAAGCTGAAGAGCGGTTGCGAGAGATGAAGGCCGAGTTGGCCCGGCTGCGCCGGCTGTCCTCCTGAAAGCACTTAACAGCAAGCTCCACACACAACCTGTTCACATTAAAATGAGGGGTGTGCATAAGTGTCACTGGAAAGCAGTAGCGATGTCAGAGATGTTGCGGTGGGGCAAGCCCCATTTGGCATTGACAATCATGGCAATCTGAATGGAAAGGGTAGCGAGGGCTAAACAAGAACGGACATTGTCAAGAGAGCTTTCAGGCAACTGTTTTTGCTAAGCATGGGTGCCGATGACTTTGGCTATCAGGTCGAAGAGGGGTTCGACCGAAGTGCGGCGGTTACGCATGAGTCTAACCATTTCAGGCAACTGGATGAAGCGGTGATATGCCCGGGTAAAGCGACCATGCACCCATTTGTGAGCCGGCGTGAGCGGCAAGACGCCATCTCGCTTCCAGTTGCGAATGCGCATTGCCTTGGTGCAAGCATAAATGCGCCGATACTGCATCAACATGAAGAATATGACAAACGATTCTTCGCTATATCTGAAAGGTCGTCCCAGTTTCGCACCTGCCCTCGCGCTGCGTTCTTGTCGAAATCGGTCAAACAGTTCGATAATGAGACGGACATAATCGGTCAGTTGCGGCGATTTCGCCACATGGATCCTCCTATTCGTTGGCAACGATAGAAGAACCCTTACTGGCCAATTATGTCAAGTCCACTTATGCATACCCCTCAATTAGATGCGTATGCCCTGCCTGCGCGATAGACTTTACTTGTCATTTCCTGTTATACTTTCTTGCATTCTCCCATGGGACTCGCTGGATCGATATGCCCGGCGCGAGCAGAGACAGAATCTCCTTGCACGCCGATGTCACATTGGTCGAATGGCTTGTGCCAGTACCGAGTGAAGGGTATCTATCGCAGCCCACATCCGTTTTATTACCCGTAGAAGGAGGATCGATTCCAGCAATACCCCGACAGTTCCTCCGATTTACCACGATCAGATGACGATCTTGGCTGCCGGCCTCACCGTTGACCGAATTCATACAGGCTCAGACCGGAAATTTACTTCGCTACTTTTCAGAAAGGAAAGAAACGATGACAGACTATTCAGTTTCTCGACGCGCATTCCTCAAGGCGGCAGGTGTCGCCACGTTAGGGGTAGGCTTGGCCGCCTGCCAGCCAATTCCCCCGATTGCCGACGGTGAAACCGCGATGGGCGGGATAACCGCTGCCCAGGCGACGGACCCCGAAAGCCTCAAGTCCTGGGTCCTCGGTGCCAAGGCGCGTTTCGAGTCGATCACAGACATGAACGAATTCGCCAAGCTCAGGGAGGGGCTGAAAACGGAGGGCTACTGGAAATCCGGCTCGACGTACCTCATCATCTTCCTCATGAACGGAGACGCGTTCATTCACGGGCACGATCGTGAGGCGGAAAGCAAGAACCTGATGGGCGTCGAGGACGAAAACGGAACCAAGGTCCTCGAGGAACTCTTCGCAGCCGCTGCCGAAGGCGGTGGTTTCGTCGAATACTACGATGATGGGCCGAAGACGGCTTACGCCGTCGAATACATTTCCGGGATTACCGGAAGACGATTCCTGCTGGTCGGCGGCTTCTCTATGGACGTCGCCGATGTCCCAATCACGATCGCGGATCTTCCCAAGCCCCCCGTCACCGCGTCGGAAGTGGTGGACCGCGAGACACTCATCGCCTTTGTCGACGCCGCGGCCGAAACCTACCAACAGGCGGTCTTGTCCGAAGGCTATAGCGCCCTCACTGGGGTCAGAAACGCCTTCTGGATCGAAGGAGGGGATTGGAAGGCAGGATCCATCTACCTGTATGTCGTAAGCGGCGGGGGCGTCACCCTGTTTCACGGCTCCGAGCCGTTTCGTGAAGGTCAACCCACCGATATGACGCGGACGGACTCCAAGGGCGTGAGGTTCGCCGAGCTGCTGATTGGCGTCGCACGGCGCGAGGGTCAGAGTTTTCTGCGATATCACTACGATAACCCCGCCATCGAAGGAGACGAGGAAACCGGTTCCCCGAAGTTCGGCTACGCCGTCAGCTTCCCGGTGCCCAACTCGGAGCAGAGGGGCGTCATCGGCTCCGGCATCTATGTCGACGAAGACGAGGAGTAACCCTCGCCGCAGGAGATCCCGCCCTCCCGGTGCGGGGCCTCTCTTGCGGCAGGTTCGGTCACTTCGACATGACTGCCGCGCGGCATGCTGCGCAAGACGTCAGGCCTCACGCCAAGCACGCGCCAATCGCTGATGGCCTGTACGATCAACACGTTGAAGAACTGCGAAAGGAGGGTCTACTCTGATGAGCAAGCGGCGAAAGTTCAACGAACTCACTGACAAACTAACGCCCGAGGACCGCAAAATCGCCGAAGAAAAAAAGGCGAAAATACGTGCCTCGCTGCAACGGCCAGACAAACCCAGTGAATTCCGCAAATCGGTCCCGCAAGCGCATGTTCGCAAATCGCATGCGTCAAGACGCAGTTAGGGCCTTCATCGCACGAGAGCCGGACGTATTACGCAACGCCGCGAGAACTGCTTACCAAAACTTGGTGATTCCAAAAAGGTTCCCATCAAAAAAGGCATCCTGTTTTACAGGATGCCTTTTACTCCCCTGCCTGGCCCAGCGCCCTAACTGGCGACGCGCAGTCGCAACCCCAGCGCGCGGTCAAACATCAAGAGTGCAAGAAAGCTAGGATTGGCGTCCTCGCATAGCGCCTTGCACTGTCTTTCGCGGGTCATCCCAATCTCACCCGCCAGCCAACCCCACCCCCTCAATACAACTCCGGCCGCCTGTCCGCAAAAATCGGGATCTTCGCCCGCGTCGCCTCCACCGTCTCCAAATCTATCCGCACCGTCAGCAGCGCCTCCGTCTCACCGCCCTCGATCAACGTCTCACCCCACGGATCGATCACAGCAGACGCCCCGAAGAAAGAGACATCCTCCGACGTCCCCACGCGGTTGCACGCCGCCACAAACCACTGGTTCTCGATCGCCCGGCTGCGCAGCAGCGTCCGCCAGTGCATCCGCCGCGGGTGCGGCCACGCCGCCGGCAGGATCACCAGGCGCGCCCCCTCCAGCGCATAGCGCCGGAACAGCTCCGGGAACCGCAGGTCGTAGCAGATAGCCAGCCCTGCACAGCCCCACGGCAACTCGTGCATCGTGCCCGACTCACCCGGCGCCAGGTACTGGTCCTCATTCATCAGCCGGAAAAGGTGCATCTTCCTGTAGGAGGCCGCAAGCTTGCCCTCCGGGCTGTAAAGCACCATCGTATTGTAAAACTGCCCGTCCTGGCTCTCCAGCATCGACCCCGTCAGCCAGACGTGGTTGTCTCTGGCCAGCGTGGCGAACCGCCCGAACCAGCCGTCATCGCCCGCCTCCGCCGCCAGCCGCGAAGCGTAACGGCTGGCGTTTTCCAGGTCGATAGAGCTGTGCCACAACTCCGGCAGCACCACCAGATCGCTGCCGCGCCCCGCCGCATCCTCGATAAACCCCTCCGCCCGCTCAAAATTGCGCTCTGGCTCACCAGACAAACAATCCATCTGCACCAGCGTAAGAACAAATTCAGACATAAAAACCATCCCTTTCCGAATCTTCGATTGTCAGCAGCCACTGACTACTGACTACTAACTACTGACTACTAACTACTGACTACTGCAGTTCTGACCACTGCCGTTTCATACATGCTGGTCAACAAGGATCGGATTGCCGTCAGGATCCACAATCACAAAACTCGCCGGCCCCGTAGTCGTTTCATCCGCCTCGCTCGCAAACTCGATCCCGTCCGCCTTCAACTTCTCCTGGATCTCCCTGACATCGGTAA
>JAPPKT010000556.1 GCA_028819675.1 Caldilineaceae bacterium
TTCGGGTGGGCTGGGCGCAGGATTTCACGGCGATACACGAAGCGGTCAGTACGGCGATTCCGGAGACGGGGCGCACGTACAATGCCAGGCTGAATGAGTGGCGGGTAGACCCCAGCTACGAGCCCGAGCTGGCGGCGATATTCTCGAATTTCAAGCGGGCGGATGTGCAGAGGCCGCCGCGTTTGGCGGGGCCGACCTACCAAGGACCCTCTTACACTCCAGCCCCGCGACACATTCCCCAGGCGTGGAGGGGCTGGCCGTTTGTGGTCATCGGAGGGCTCGTTCTTGCGATCATCGGCGCGGTGCTGTTTCCTGCCAACCGCGGGGAGCCTGTCTCTGCGGGGGCGACGGCGACCGCACTGGCATTTGTCAACTCGTACGAACCTCTGGAGAGCGATTTTGACACCGTCACAACGGGGGCGCATTCCGGACTGAAGGGCACACTCCTGCATCCTTCGGTAAATCTGCGTGAGCGGCCAGAAGCTGCCGGGCCCGTGTTGAAGCTACTTGGGGACGACCAGACTTACCGGGTGGTCGGCAGGCTGGAGGACAGCAGTTGGTTTGTGGCGACAACCGGCGAATCTACGGGCTGGATTGCCGCGTGGACCATTGAGGTAGACGGGGAACCGGAGAGCCTGCCTGTCTTCAGTGAAGGCGATATCTTACCAGGGGCGGTAGAAGAAGGCGGGACGGATGACGTCAGCGAATGAGTTGAAGCCTGCATCGCCTGCATAGACAGTCTGCCATTCATTCAACCGTGCGGGTACGGCTGAAGAGGGTGCGTCCCAGTATTGGGGTGGACACAGTCCGGCGGGGAATCCATGCCAGCGGTGGCCGGAATCGTTTACCGGCTCCTGGAGAGACGGAGGGCGGGCTCCAAGCCTAGCCCTATCGTGGGCTTCGTCAGCTGGAGGGGGTACGAGGGGGGCCGCTTGCGGCCGACCGCGTGGAACTGCAGTGGTCAGTGGTCAGAGACGGCATCAGCTATGACTCAGAGTTGTGGGCGAGATGGATGCGACTCTGCTGCTGCCGGGGGCATGTGAAAGTTCGCCCCCAGTTTGGGAGGGGCCCGCTGAAGATCGCTTCTTTTGTTTTCGCGGTGAAGTGGATAGAATAGAAAGATAGCGGCAGGACTAAAGAGAGAGAGAGGAGTTGATAGAGAGAACGAATCTCTGATTCCTCTCTTATTTTTGTCTCTTCGAAACGTAAGCAGAAGCCAAAGAGATGCGTAGCAAGGACAGAAAAACTGAATGGGTCAGCCGTCTTCGCAGAGCAAGCGGACAGCTCAGTCTGCTGTCGCGCGGCGTGTTGCTGGGCGCTCTGATCGTAGCAGGCTTCACTGTATACCACTTGTCCCGCGCCGGTGCGACGGCAGACCTGGCGGTGGCGCTGGCACAGCAGGAGGGGGAAGAGAGCGCGGCTACTGCGACACCCGAGGCAACGCCGGACAGCGCCCGGCAAGCAGTAAAGGGGACAACTCAGAGAAGTGTACAGGGGCGGAGCGACACTGCGGCGCCAGTTGCGGACGCGGGATTTGCTCGTCCTTACACAGTCGAAGATGCCCTGGCCTACGTTTACACTGCCAGGATGGGCGAATACTGGTCTCTGATTGCCTACAGGTTCGATGTGGCGGAGGAGGTCTTGAAAGAGGCCAATGCGGGGTTGTGGCAGTTGCGGGGGGAAGAGATTCGTGCGGGTGACCAGCTGGCTATCCCCGGCCTCGGTGCGGGCGCCGAAGTGCAGCCGGTCGTGCACGAGGTGAGGGCGGGAGAAACGTGGGAACGCATTGCCGGAATGTATTCTGTCAGGTACCTGGATCTGCTCCTGGACAACTTCAATCTGTGGGCACTGCGCGGTGTTGAGATTCGGGCCGGCGATGCGATTACGATCCGACATCTGCCTGGGGAAGTGCGCAACGTAGGTGCATCGCGTGGATGGACCGGCGGTCCGCCCGTTCTTTCGACTTCCCATGTGGCGGCGAGAGAAGGTAGGGCGGGTACACAGACCAGCTCCAAGATGCAGGGAATGTATACCGTTCAGCCTGGGGATACGTGGGAAAGCATTGCAGCGGAGACGGGGATCAACGTAGAGGCGCTGAAGGAGGTAAACTCTGAGTTCAGCGAGCGGGCGCTGCAGTCCGGCGACGTGCTGCGCGTCTCGTGGATATTACATGTGGCCCTGATGCTTCGCCAGGTTGAGGGCAATGGCGTCAGGAGTGCGTCTGAACTGAGAGGTCTTTCTGAAGAGGAGCGCGGCGCCCTGGCAGCGCGGGGGTTGACGGTGTACAAGGAGCAGTACTGCGGCGTATGTCACGCGCTAGAAAGCGCGGGGACGCGAGGCATATTCGGGCCCACGCACGGAGAAATGGTAGAAATGGCCGCTGCACGGCTTGAGGATCCCGCCTACAGCGGCGACGCGACCGACGTGTACACGTATCTGTACGAGAGCATCATCGAACCGGACAAGTACTTTGTCGAGGGCTATGCGATGAGTCCGCACAAGATGCCGTCATTCCGCCATATTCCCGAAGAGGACCTGGAAGCATTGATCGTCTTCCTTGCGGGCGAGTAGTCGCGAGGAAGGTCTCTTGTAGAGGTTGAACCGGCCGGCGGAGTTCCTGTTCGAAATGCGTACGCGCACCCCAAGGATGTCTGTGCCATCCGGGCGCGACGAGGGGGAGGAGGAGTCAGTTGAAATCTATCCGAGTTTTCGTCTGCAGCATTCTAGCGCTGGCGGTTGCGTCGGCGTTGTGGATCGTGCCCGACAGCGCGATGGCACAGGAACGGGAGAGCGGCGGCACAGTGATCGTGGAGGGCCTGAACGGGCCGCAGGGGGTGCTGACTATCGATGACGGCAGTGTCTGGGTCATTGACGTAGGACTGGGCGGCGACGAGGAAGTCGAGGTGGGGGGCCTCGACCCCAATACGAACGAAATCATCAGGGCGACCTATGGGAATACGTCGCGGGTGATGCGCGTTATACCCGGCGGCCAGCCTCAACTGGTGGCGACACTGCCTTCGATTTTTCTAGGCAGCGACATTGTTGGCGGGGCCCGGCTGGCGCTTCTGAACAACGAAATGTACGCCACGGCGGGCGTCTGGCAAGGTGTGGCCAGCGAGGAGGCGTTGCCGGACACGGCGGCAGTATTGCGTGTGTTGCAGGGCTCAGTACTGGAGGTCGTACCGTTGTGGAAGCTGGAAAAGGAGCTCAACCCGGACGGCCATGTACTGGAATCTCATCCATATGGGTTGACCGCCGGCCCAGACGGTCTGTTGTACGTGGCGGAGGCGGGTGCGAATACCCTTGTGCAGGTGGACGTAGTCAGCCAGACTGCCAAGGTAATTGCCGTATTTGATGGGATTCCCGGCCCGCTTCCGAACCCGTATCGGGGGGGCGCGCTGGAGTCGGACCCGGTGCCGACGGGCGTCACCTTTGGGGCGGACGGCCGGATTTACGTTTCGCTGCTGCCGGGCTTTCCCTTCCTGCCCGGTTCGGCGAAGATCGTCGTGGTCGATCCGGTCACGGGCGGCGTTGAGGACTACGCCACCGATCTGACGATGTTGACGGACTTACGCACCGGCCCGGACGGCGAGCTGTATGCGGTGCGCTTCGGCATCTTCACGGACGAAGGCCCGATCCCCAACAGTGGGTCGGTGATCCGAGTGGGCGAGGGGGAAACCTCGCAGGACGTAGTCACCGGGCTGCCTTTCCCCACATCGGTTGACTTCGATATCAACGGGAATGCGTTTGTGACCATCAATGGCGCCAGCGTAGGCGAACCGGGCCGCGGCAAGGTGATCCGCTTTGAAGGGGTAGCTGTGCAGGGCGCGCCTTCGATTCGTTTTGTCGAGAGCGCGACGGTGAGCCAGCAGGAGCCGGAGTTCGTGACCGGCTGCGACAGCCTGCCGAGCCATGAGGCGGTGAAGGCGGCGCTGGAGAGGGTTGTGGCAGGCGGCAACAATGGCGGACTGGGAAATCACATGTGGGCGACTGTGGTGGACCGAGACGGGGTGGTTTGCGCTATCGCTTTTTCCGGCGCCAACAGGGGTTCTCAGTGGCCGGGCGGCCGGGTCCTTTCGGTACAGAAGGCAAATTCGGCCAATGCATTCAGTTTGACGCAGC
>JAPPKT010000625.1 GCA_028819675.1 Caldilineaceae bacterium
GGCCGAATAGGCCCGACCGCCCGGAACTGCAGTGGTCAGTGGTTAGTGGTCAGTGGTTGAGGGCGGTGGTGATGTCGGCGATGATGTCGTGGGGGTCTTCGGCGCCGACGGCGAGGCGGACGAGGCCGTCGGAGATGCCGACGGCGGCGCGCTGGGCGGGGGAGAGGGCGCGGTGGGAGGCGTGGCTGGGGTAGAGGACGAGTGAGTAGATGTCGCCGACGGTGGTGGCGGGCTGGACCATTTGGAGGGCTTCGAGGAAGCGGAAGACATCGGGTTGGGCGGCGTTTTTGAGCTCGAGGGCGACGACGGCGCCGTAGCCGAGGCCGCAGAAGAGGTCGCGGGCGACGTGGTGCTGGGGGTGGTCGGGGAGGCCGGGGTAGCGGACGCTGGCGAGGGCGGGGTGGCCGCTGAGGTGCTGGGCGACGACGGCGGCGTTGCGGCACTGGCGCTCGACGCGGAGGGGCATGGTCTTCATGCCGCGGTGGAGGAGCCAGGCTTCGTGGGGGCCGAGGTTGGCGCCGGTCTTTTTGAGGAAGTCCCAGAAGGCGGGGCGCAGCTGGTTGCGGGCGACGACCACGCCGCCGAGGACGTCGCCATGGCCGCCGATGTACTTGGTGGCGCTGTGGATGACGACGTCGACGCCGTGGGCGAGGGGGCGGAAGAGCATGGGGGTGGCGAAGGTGTTGTCGACGAGCAGGAGGGTGTTGTGGGCGCGGCAGAGCTGGGCGAGGCGGGGGATGTCGACGACCTTCAGGAGGGGATTGGAGATGGTCTCGACGATGAGGAGTACGGGGGCCTCGCGGGCGAGGAGCCGCTCGACGGCGTCGAGGTCGGTGGCGTCGACGAAGAGGCCCTTGACGCCGTACTGGGGCCAAAGGCTGTCGACGAGGGAGTAGGTGGCGCCGTAGCAGTCCTGGGCGGCGGCGACGGTGGCGCCGGAATGGAGGCCGCAGGCGGACATGGCGAGGTGAATGGCGGCCATGCCGCTGCCGGTGGCGAGGGCGAAGTGGCCGGCGGCCTGTTCGGGCATGTCGTGGCATTCGAGCTCGACGACGGCGTCTTCGAAGGCGGCGACGGTGGGGTTGCCGTAGCGGCCGTAGACGTAGAGGTCGGGGTCGCCGCCGAGGGCGCTGTCGAGGTGGGCGGTGTCATCGTAGACGTAGCCGATGCTGGGGATGATGCCGCTGACGACGGGTGCGGCGGAGACGGGTCGGGCGGGTGGGGCGTAGCGGCGGGATTCGCCGCTGTGGAGGGCTTTGCTGTCTATTGATTTAGGAGAGAATGGCATGGTGTTTGGGTGGGTGGTGGCTTGCGTGCTGTGATAGGCAGAACTGATTTATCCGCGAAGTTACGCGAAGGGGCGCGAAGAACACCGTTCTTTGCCGCGGAGGGACGCGACGGGTGTGGGCGCATGGGGGGTCGCGGCGGGTTATGAGTAGAGCATGGGCAGGCTGCGGCGCATGATTTCGTAGTTTTCGAGGGCGCGGCCGGCGCCGAGGGCGACGCAGGCCATGGGGTTTTCGGCGACGTAGGCGGGGACACCGGTTTCGTGGGTGAAGAGTGAGGCGATGAGGCGGAGCTGTGCGCCGCCGCCGGTGATGACCATGCCGCGGTCGATGATGTCGGCGGCGAGCTCGGGGGGCGCTTTTTCGAGGGTGGCGCGCACGGTGCGCACGATGGCCTGGAGGGGTTCGAGCATGGCCTCAATGACTTCGCTGTTGGTGATTTCGATGGTTTTGGGGAGGCCGTTGATCTGGTCGCGTCCGCGCACTTCGATGGCGCGGTCTTCTTCGGTGGGGAGTGCGGAGCCGATGGCGATTTTTATTTCTTCGGCGGTCTGTTCGCCGACGAGGAGGTTATATTTTTTGCGGATGTAGCTGACGATAGACTCGTCGAGGCGGTTGCCGCCGACGCGCACGCTGCTCCAGACGACGATGTCGTACATGGAGACGATGGCGGCTTCGGTGGTGCCGCCGCCCATATCGACGACCATGTTTCCGGTTGGGGTGCCGATGGGGAGGCCGGCGCCGTAGGCAGCGGCGAGCGGTTCGGGGATGAGGTAGGCAGCGCCGGCGCCGGCCTGCATGGCGGCGTCGTGGACGGCGCGCTCTTCGACGGAGGTGACGCCGCGCGGCGTGCTGATCATCACCCTTGGTTTGAAGAGGGGGAAGCGGCCGACGATGTCCTGGATGAATTTGCGGAGCATGGCCTCGGTGACGACGAAGTCGGCGATGACGCCGTCGCGCATGGGGCGGATGACTTCGATGCTCTCGGGGGTGCGGCCGAGGGTGTCATAGGCTTCGTGGCCGATGAGGACCATCTTGTTGGCTTCGCGGCGAATGGCCACGACGGACGGTTCATGCAGGACGATCCCCCGCCCCCGGACGTGTACAAGAACGTTTACGGTGCCGAGGTCGATTCCGATCTGTTTTTCAAACATAGAGTTATTTCGTATGTGTAGTAGGTCAGGATGCAGGGGAGACAGATTTTTACGAGCAAGGCGCAACCTGTACGGCGATGCAGGCAGTCACGTCCCGTTTTTGCCCATAGAATTTTATTATAGCTTCAGCCTTTCGGGTAGGACAAATCAGAATCCGGAGATCCAGGTCTCATTGCGTGACCGGCATTATTTGCGCTTGGAACGTGCATAGCTGGCGGCGCCGTACATGCCGATAATGAGGCCGGCGAGGGAGGCGAAGTAGGAGAGGAAGCTGAGCAGGAAGCCGGGTTCGATGACGCGGAGGACCATGGCGAAGGCCAGAAGAAAGCCGAAGAGGAGTAGGAAGAAGCCGTAGAGCATCAGTTGCAGTGGGGAGGAGGGCATGGGGGACACCAGTGGTCAGTGGTCAGTGGTCAGTGGTTGGTGGTCAGTGGTCAGTGGTTGGTGGATAGAAAGTCCAGCGGCAGTTTCGATCTGCCGGTTGGCTGCAGCTAGTCCTTATAGAGGAAGCAGCGGGCGTAGTGCTGGGGCTCCGGCTCGAAATCGAGGGGGGTCTCCAGCTCGCAGAGGTTTTCCATGAAGTGGGTGCAGCGAGGGTGGAAGCGGCAGCCTGAGGGGGGATTGACGAGGCTGGGCGGTTCGCCGGGGGGGACGTCGCGGAAGACGTGAGCGTTTTCGGGGTCGGGGTCGGCGATGGCGGCGATCAGGGCGCGGGTGTAGGGATGGAGGGGGTTGCGGAGGAGGTCGTCCATGCGGGACTGTTCGACGATTTCGCCGGCGTACATGACGAAGATGCGTTCGGAGAAGTAGCGGACGGTGGAGAGGTCGTGGGTGATGTAGACGACGGCGAGATTGTGATTTCGCTGCAGGCCTTGCAGGAGGCGAAGGACCTCGACGCGTACGGACATGTCGAGCATGGAGACGGGTTCGTCGGCGACGATCATGCGGGGGTGGAGGAGCATGGCGCGGGCGATGACGACGCGTTGCTGCTGGCCGCCGCTGAGCATGTGGGGAAAGCGGGGCAGGATGTCGTCTACAGGCGTGAGCCGGACCTCCTCCATGACCTCGTAAATGCGATTGCGGCGTTGGGACTCGTCCATGTTGCCGTGGATCTTGAGGGGTTCGCCGAGGATGCGGCGGATGTCCATGAAGGGCGGGAGCGCGCCGAAGGGATCCTGCTGGACGTAGCCGACCTGGGAGCGGAACCACTGCATCTCTTTGGCGTCGAGGGTGCTGAGATCGCGGCCCTCGAAGATGACGGAGCCCTCGGTGGGCATGTGGAGCCCGAGGATGGTCTTCATGAGGGTGGACTTGCCGCAGCCGCTCTCGCCGACGATGGCGATGGCTTCACCGGCGTGGAGGTCGAAGCTGACGTCGTCGACGGCGCGGACGGTGCCGGCGCGCCCGAAGCCCCAGCGTCTGAGCTCGAACCAGGTGCGGAGGTTGCGCAGGGAGAGGAGGGGCTCGGCCTGGGCGGCGGAGCCGTTGGCGGATTGGGTCTGTGCAGTTTCCGGGGTGGTCGTTGTCATGGTCGATCTTTCGGTGTGCGCGGGGGCTGCGCGGCGCGGGTAGCGGCGAAGCGGGCAGCCGTGCGCGTCAGGGGTTGTCTCCGTTCTGATGGAGCCAGCATTTGACGTGCTGGCGGCGGCCTGTGCGGAG
>JAPPKT010000424.1 GCA_028819675.1 Caldilineaceae bacterium
CCAATGGCATCGTCGGCGGCAGCGCAGGCATCGCCACCGGCGCCGGCATGTCCATCAAGCTGCGCGGAACCGATCAGGTTTCGGTCTGCTTCTTCGGCGACGGTGCCTTGGGACAGGGGCTACTGTACGAATCGATGAACATGGCCCAACTCTGGAAGCTGCCCGTAATCTATGTCTGCGAAAACAACCAGTATGGCGAGTATACGCACAACTCCAAGGCCGCGGCCGGCTCCATGGTCGGCCGAGCCACAGGTTTTGGCGTCCATGCGCAGGCTATCGACGGCCAGGACATTCGCACCGTCCATGCCACCGCCCGCCTTGTCATCGACCGCGCACGCAAAGGAGGCGGTCCGGCCTTCCTCGTCTGCAACACCTATCGGTTCCGCGGGCACCACGTCGGCGATATCGACCGCCCGTACCGCACTCGCGAAGAGGAAGCCGAATGGGCCAAGCGCGACCCGCTGACGCTTCTCGAGGACTGGTTGCTGAAAAGTAAGCAGGCCGAAGAGGATGTCTTGGAGCGAATCCGCCAGGAAGTGAAGACCGCCGTTGACGACGCAGTTGCCTTCGCCGAAGAGGCCTCTTTCCCCAGTGAAAGCGAGGTGGACCAGCATGTCTACGCATGAAAACGGAACCCGTCGCAGCCCTGCCATCCACGCACCGGGTGAGCGCGAGATCACATTCGGGGAAGCCATTCGCGAAGCCATTGCCGAAGAAATGGCACGCGACCAAAACATATTTCTCATTGGTGAAGACGTGGCCGCGGCCGGCTCCGTCTTCAAGGTTCTCGTCGGCCTGTTGGACGAATTCGGCCCCGAACGCGTCATCGATTCACCCATTTCCGAAGCGGGAATCGCCGGCATCGGCGTCGGCGCGGCCATCACCGGCATGCGCCCTATCGTCGACATCATGTTCGGCGACTTCACGACTCTGGTGATGGACCAACTGATCAATCAGGCCGCCAAGACACATTACATGTCCGGCGGCAAGCTCAAAGTGCCCATGGTCCTGCGGACGACCCTGGGGGCCAGTCGCCGCTCCGCCGCCCAGCACAGCCAGTCCCTGCACGCGCTCTTCAGCCACATTCCCGGCCTGAAGGTTGCCATGCCCGCCACCCCGTACGACGCCAAGGGTTTGATGAAGAGCGCCATCCGCGACGACAATCCCGTCGTTATCTTCGAAGACAAGATGCTCTACCAGGAGAAGGGCCCCGTACCTGAAGAGGAATACACCCTCCCTCTCGGCCAGGCAGATGTAAAGCGTACGGGCGAGGATATCACTATCGTTGCCACCAGTTCAATGGTCTATGTCGCCCTGGAGGCGGCAGAAAAGTTGGATTCCATAGGAATTAGTGCCGAGTTGATTGATCCCCGCACTACGAACCCCCTCGACACCCAGGCTTTGATCCAATCCGCGCAAAAGACCAGTCGAGCGCTTGTCCTGGATGAAGGCTACAGTCAGTACGGCGTCACCGGTGAAATTGCATCAGTCATCGCCGACGGCGCATTTTACTATCTCGATGCTCCGGTTAAGCGCATTGGCGCCATGAACGTACCGGTTCCGTTCTCTCCAGCGATGGAAGACCTGACCATCCCAAACGCCGACTACGTCGTCGAGACGGCCAAATCCCTGTGCGGTTAAGACAGCCCACCGTACCGGTAAATCAAACTGAGGACGCCCAAAAAAGGGGGATTGCATGCCCAAAGAAGTGATAATGCCGGCTCTGGGGATGGCCCAGGACGAGGGTGTCTTGCTGCGTTGGCTCAAAAAAGAAGGCGAGATGGTTACCCAAGGCGAGCCGCTCATGGAGGTGGCCACCGATAAGGTTGACGTGCAGGTTGAAGCGCCCGCCTCCGGCCTCCTGACCGCCGTGACCGCACAGGAAGGCGATGAAATTCCAGTCGGCCAGGTGATCGGGCTGATCGCAGCCGAGGGGGAGGAGATTCCCACAGCCCCCGCAGCGCCTGCAGCGGCTGAACCCAAAGAAATGCCCGCAGTGGAAACAGGCCCGGCAGCCCCTCTTCCCTCCAGCCCGGTCGCCGCCCGCATCGCCGCCGAACACGGTGTCGATCTGGCAGACGTCCAGGGCACTGGCGGCCGCATCTCCAAGGAAGACGTCGAGGCTCACATCCGTTCCACCAGTTCCGGCACGCGAGTCCTCGCCTCGCCCAAAGCGCGGCGGCTGGCTCGAGAGCGTGGCATAGACCTTGCAGCGCTCGCAGGTAGCGGACCCGAGGGAGCAGTGCTTGCCGCCGACGTTCCCCTGTCGGCACAGCCGCTGCCGGAAGCCCCCGCCATCGCCGCGCCCGCCCCTGCAGCAATCGAATCCGAAGTGCAGCCCGTCTCCCGTATGTGGCAGATCATGGCCGAACGCCTGACGGGCAGTTGGACTTCCGTGCCCCATTTCTACCTGGTGCGGGAGGTACATGCAGACCAATTGATCAATTGGCGCACGATTCTCAACGCCAACACCGCGGACGGGGCAACGATCACATACACGGATCTGCTCACAAAGCTGGCCGCACTCTCACTGGCCCGTTTTCCACGCCTCAACGCCTATTGGGATGACGGCAATATCGTCACCGTTCCGGAGATCAACGTCGGCCTGGCCGTCGCCGTCGAAGACGGGCTGCTCGTGCCCGTGGTTCACAGCGCAGACCGCCTGCGCGTCGAAGAGATCGCCGACCGCAGGGCCGACCTGGTCGCCCGCGCCGGCAGCGGCGGCCTGCAACCCACCGACTTCGCAGGCGGTACCTTTACCATCAGCAACCTGGGCATGTTCGGCGTAGACGCCTTCAACGCCATCGTCAACCCGCCCCAGGCCGCCATTCTGGCCGTGGGCCGCATCGCCGACCGCGTCGTTGCCGTGGATGGGCAGCCCGCCGTGCGCCCCATGATGACCTTGACCCTCTCCTGCGACCACCGTGCCGTCGACGGCGTCCGTGCCGCCCAGTTCTTTGAAGCCCTGGTAGACATGATCGAAGAACCGCTGCGCGCGCTATAGATTCGCCAGCGACACATAGACTACAATTCAGAGCGAGGAAACTGAATGCCGCGCATTAACCGAGCAATCGAACTGCTGGAGGCCGGACAACCCGTCTATTACACTGGTGTACGCGGTGGCTTGACCTACGAAAACGGTACCGCCCACAGAGACACCTGGGCCGACTATCTGATGGTGGAGTTCGAGCATGGCGCCTTCAATCCCGTCGGACTTGGCGAATTCATGCGCGGGCTGGCCGATGCCGGCGAGACCCGAAGCGGACACAGGACGCCCACGGTCATCTGCACCTTGCCAACCGACGGCACCGACGAAAATGTGATGCGGGCCAACGCCTGGATGGTCAAACAGGTCCTCGCCCGCGGCGTTCACGGAATCCTGCTTTGCCACGCCGAGACCCCCGGCGCCGTCCGTGTCTTCGTCGAGTCCTCCCGCTATCCCGTCCACGATATCGGTCTCTCCGACGGCCCCAACGGGCTGACCCAGGGAAGAAGGGGGGCCGGAGGACAGTCCATGGCTGCTGAGATCTGGGGCGTGACGCCTCAGGAGTACGTCGACAAGGCAGACGTGTGGCCGTTAAATCCCGAAGGCGAAATCATGCTCGGCCTCAAGATCGAGAACAAACGCGCCCTGGCGAACGCCGAAGCCAGCGCCGCAGTGCCCGGCATCGCCTTCGCCGAGTGGGGACCGGGCGACATGGGCATGAGCCTCGGCCATCCCGACGCTCACGACCCGCCCTATCCCCAGGAGATGGGCGCCGCCCGTGCTCGCGTGAAGGCGGCCTGCGATGAGGCCGGCGTCTTCTTCCTCAACGGCGTGCGCCCCCACGACGTTGTCGAACGCATCGATGAAGGCGTGATGGTCGGCTCGGCAACAGAGGAGGCGGCCCGCATCGGCAGGGAGTATTCCAAGCGCCAGATGCCGTGGTAGAATCAATATTGGTCTCCATTTCCTGAAGCATGGACCGTTTCCCGACATCGCTGGCAATGAATCCGAGGACAAGGACGTAGAATCACAATGCACGAACAGCAAAGACAGCGGACGACCCGGATGCTTGACGAAGCCGGTGTCGAACTGGCGCTCTTCTCTGATATCGACAGTGTTCGCTGGCTGACAGGCCTGAATCTGACCCCCCCAGCCTTGCTCCTCTTCGAGCGCGGCAACTTCACACTGCTGGCCGATGAAGGATATGGCGAGGCCTCCACTTTCGGCGACGAAACCGGTTGCGCGTTCGTGCCGGTTGTCGGCTATACGATTCAACAGCCGATCGACGCCCCTGCACGGCTGGCGGAAGCATTGCGGGAGCTTGTCGCCGGCGTCAACGGGTCTTCCGGCCGGGTTGGTGCCGAGGAAAAGAGCTTGACTCTGGGCCTGTGGCAAGCGCTCCGCGAGGCTTTGCCAGGAAGCGAACCTCTGTCGCTCGAAGGCTGGCTTATGCCGCTGCGTGCGGTTAAAACCGAGGAGGAATTGGCCCGCATTCGCGAGGGCTTCCGCCTGACAACCATCGGTCACGAAGCCGGCCGCAAAGCCGTGCGTCTGGGCCAGCGCGAAATCGACGTCTGGACCGAAGTGCAGTCGGCTGTGGAGCGCGAGGCAGGCAAATGGATGCAGATGGGCAATGACTGCATCGTCGGCCACAGACCGGGGAACATGAGCGCCGCGCCCCTGGACTTTGAGATCATCGCTAACGACTCCTTCATTCTCGATCTGAGCGTCGTGGTTGACGGCTACTGGACCGACAGTTGCGCTACCTACTATGCCGAACAGCCAACAGCCCAGCAGGTAGACTTGCACAAATTCGTCGAGGAAGCCCTCGCCTATGCAGTCTCTCTCATTCGCCCGGGCGAGGTAGCGATGGAAGTGGACGCCAAAGTACGCAGCTTCATGGCTTCTGGCGGTTACGACGTTTATCCTCACCACACCGGCCACGGAATCGGTCTGACCGGCCACGAAGCGCCCCGGATCGTCCCCTACAACCAGGAGCAATTCCAGGAAGGCAATGTGATTATGCTGGAACCGGGTATCTATATCCCGGGCGTAACCGCCATTCGCCTGGAAGATGCCTTCCTTGTCACCGCCGACGGCACAGAACAGCTCAGCCATCATGACAAGAGTCTGCCGTAGTGGCTATCGCGGCCTCGACATGGTCAGATGACATTCGCTCCTGTTCTCTCGCCCCCCTCATGGACTCTGTATCCGCTGGGCAACCCTCCAGTCCCGTGAAGAGCAGAAAATATATTTTGCCTCTTGGAATCGCGTAAGTACGCGCAAGGAGCCGCATTGCCCGCGATCACGCCAGCCAGAAGTCTGCTATGGATGACATAAAGCTCGACTTTCTCGTCGGGCCATCCGAACTGCTCGAAAACCCGGCACAACGCCTGATCCCCCTTGTTCACCCTCCCTGCAGCCGCCAGTTGCTTCTGGCCAGATGTGACGCCAACGCTCAGATTCCACAAGTAAACCAGGGAATCGGATGCCCGAGGTGACATTGGTGTGCACTGAAGACGATAACAGATGCTTGCCCGAGTGCGTTCAGCGCAATTCATCCCCATGTATCTTGGATTCTTAAGAAAGTCCGAGAGTAGATTTGATAGCTGTTAATTCATACCAGAAGGTGTGTAGATTACATTGAATGACTGAAACCATATCCTCGGGGCAAAGCGCTAAGGAAACCGGGACGAGACAAAACGAACGCCTCAGGCTGGTCTGGGTTACCGGGGCGATACTCGTTGCTCTGACACTGGCCGTTGTGTTGCTGCGCCTGCAACGCTTGAGCGAACTGCCGCCTAGGCTCTATAACGATGAAGGGGCGCACGGCGTTGACGCTCTCCACGTACTGCAAGGCGAACACGCCGTCTATTTTACCGAAAACAATGGGCGTGAAGGGCTGATCGTCTACGCCGTGGCCCTTACGACTTCCTTATTTGGGACGACTGTCCTGGCCGTTCGTCTGCCCACTGCTCTGGCCAGTGCGGGTACAGTCTTTGTCGTATTCTGGTTGGGGTGGCTGCTCTATGGACGTGACGATGATAGCCAACAAGAGACACCTTGGCGCGGTCTCCTTGTCGGCGGCGTAGGAGCTGGCCTTCTGGCAGTCTCATTCGGCCTGACGGTCATCGGCCGCACGGCTTACAGAGCGAATTTTCTGCCTCTCCTGCTTTCGCTCTGCATTGCCCTGCTCTGGTGGGGATGGAGGCAACGCGTCTGGTGGCGGATCGCGCTGGCGGGACTGTGCGCCGGGTTACTGCCTTACACATACATTGCAGCGCGGTTTGCTCCTTTACTCTTCCTGTTCTTTGGTCTGAGTCTGCTGTTTCCTTGGCCTTGGCGAAAGTACGCAGCAGAAGGAGGCGAGCTGGGAACTGTCGCTTACCACTCGACTCGGCTCCTTTCTCGCATCAGGCACGAACTGCCGTGGGTCGGTCTTTTCGTGGGCGTGGCCGCACTGGTGGCCGCACCGATTCTCGTCTATTTTGCTCTGCATCCCGAAGACTTCCTCTATCGCAGCGGTCAAATCTCAGTCTTTCGGCGCGGCACAAGCCAGGGAGATCCGCTGGGGGCCCTTCTCGACAACGTGTGGGGCCATCTTCTGATCTTTGGCTTTAGCGGCGATCCGAACCCGCGCCAGAATCTGCCTGGCCAACCGCTCTTGAACGCTTTGGAAGCATTCTTCTTCTGGCTCGGTGCCGGAATCTCACTGTGGCACTGGCGACGGCCCCAGAATCGCCTGATGCTCTCTTGGCTGGTGGTCATGCTTCTGCCAGCAATGCTATCTAGAGATCATAACTTCCCAAATTCGTTGCGCTTGATCGGCGCGGTGCCGGCCATCTACCTGCTTATCGGCGTCGGCGTCTGGGGGACGGTCCGGTTCCGTCCTCTTTCTCGTCTTGTTCACGCGACGGTCACACTGCTCAGTCTCAATCGATCGAAAAACACCGCCAGCCCAACTGCTGGGAGTACCCACGTCTGGGTCAATGATGCAGCGAGTGCCCCGCTCGCTCTTGGCCTTGTTGTCGGCGGCCTGATTTTGATTCAGGGTGTACTCTCTTACCGTACATATTTCCTCAAATGGGCCGACGTCGCCACGGGAATCGAGCAACTGTATTCGACGCAGTGGCAAGAGCTGTCTCAGGTGGTGAACGCGCGCACGGCCCCCGCAGAAGCGGCCTATTTGATTCCCAGTTACACGTGGCATCACAGTTTCGAGTATTTGGATCAAAATGCGGCGCCGGCCCATGTCGTTTACTTGGGTAGGCCCAACCTGACTGAGGAGACCGTGTCTACACTGTCGGCAATGGAAAACGTATCGGCGGTGAACATTGTGGACTGGCACGACGACAGCGGGGCGAACTGGTCCCACTACGAGACTGAACGCTTTGTTGTTCTACTTGGCAAGTATGGACGTTACCTGGGAAGCGAGGAGTACCCTGCCTTTCGGATCCACACTTACGCCGATGTTGACCTGTCTCGTCCTTGGGCGTTCTTCGACGACCTGGAACCGCTGTCAGTCCAATACGATCGCGGCATAGGACTCCATGGGTTCGCGCTGGCCCAAGGCGAGGAGCAATTGGACTCCCAACAGCAACATTTCAACCTGAAACAGAGTCGTTCCCTCTGGGTGGCCCTGCGATGGAGTACAGCGCCCGGGTTGGAAATCGACTATTCGATTTCCCTGCGCCTTCACGATGCTGAAGGAAAGAGGGTCTACCAAGGGGACCATGTTCTGTTCAGGTCGACCGACCATGCGCCGACCAGCGGCTGGATGGCTGAGGAAGTGGTCGATACCTTGCATCTGGCTGAACTGCCTGACGAGCTCCTTCCCGGCGACTATGAACTGCGACTGGTCGTCTATGACTTCGAATCATTGCAACCCACTGTCGAGCTTGGCGTCTGGGAACCGGAGAAAACAATCGCCCGACTCCATCTGGGCGAAGCCAACTGAGCAACTCTTTCACTCCTGCAACTACAAGTATCCTCTGAGGCATGTGGCAGAACCGCTTTTCCAAAGCCAAGTGAATGCGTTATATTTTGTAGACTGGCTCCAACTGGTGCCCAGTTGGCAGAGAACCTTAGTCGGTCAACTTGAATCGGTCTCGAATCTCCTTGTCATACCCAATATATGCTCGTGTTAATTGAGTTTATGAAGCTTGGCTACCTGTTGTCTTCTCAAGGAGGAGGAGCATGAAGTCATTGTTTTCAATCTATCTCAGAGTCTTAGCCGTTGTGACCTATGTGCAATACATCGCGTCCCAGTTCTATGACCCCACAGGAGAAGGCGTGGCCGATACAGTTTACCGGATCCTTGATCCTCTCCTCGTCTTGGGCATGATTATCGTGGTTTACTATGCCTACCAACGCAAACAATCTGTGAATGCGTCTTCTGAAGAAGCGATTACCAGGGAATACCTTGAGGCAAACGCAGTATTTTATTCTGGAGTCGCACTGTTTTTCGGCCTTCTCTACAACTATGTTGGTTTCCAGTTTTCCGACCCTGCGAACTCTCAGGGCTGGCTTTGGTCACTGTTGGACCTGACCCTGCCGCTCCTGTTCTACGCATCCAGTGTGCAGCTCCTCAAGAGTGAAGAGTAGCCGCCTAAACCAATTCAAGTCGTGCCTCGGCTTCTGCAACCCAGGGCAATTCGACTGCCTCAACTACCCAAAAAGGACCCCTCATGGATAAGATCCCTCTCGCTATCGTCGGTTGCGGAGGAATGGGCCATCGCCATCTGTACGGCCTCGCCGAACTGCACAATTCCGGGCTCTCGCCCTTCGAGCTGGTCGGCGCCTGCGACCCCGTTCGGGCCAACGCAGAATCGCTGGCTGACGATGCCGAAGAACGTCTGGGAGTACGCCCGCAGGTCGTCGAATCCTTGGAGGAGCTCGAAGCCCTGGGCGTAGCGGCCGTCGATATTACGACAACCCCCCGCTACCACCATACAGTAGCCGAAGAAGCGTTGGAACGCGGCTGGCACGCCATGATAGAGAAACCGGTCGGTCTGACAGTACGCGCCGGCAATCGCATTCGCCAGGCCGCCGAAAAGAGCGGGACTATCGTCAGCGTGGCCGAGAACTACCGCCGCGATCCAATGAATCGGCTTGGAAAAGCCCTGCTGGATGCCGGCGTCATCGGGTCGCCCCGCCTCATGATTCACAACACCATGGGGGGCGGCAGCCAAATGACAATCTCAGTCTGGCGGCACCAGAAAAACGAAAGCGGCGTCCTCCTGGACGTGGGCGTCCACTTCGCTGACATCCTTGAGTTCTACCTCGGCCCAGTCAGTACGGTCTACGCCCAGTCCCGCCTGCACGAACCAATACGGTACAACCCGGCCGCCGGACCGGAAGGCCGATCCACCAGTAACCCCTCTGGCGTGTACGCTAAGTGGCAAAAAGAGATGCCCGCACAGTTTGAAGCCACCGCCGAAGATGCCTCATACGCGACAATACTCTTCGAGAACGGCGCCGTCTGCCAGTTCATAGAGGACCACGCCGCCCACGGTCAGGGCCTGTGGACGCGACAGATCCATGGTTCCGCCGGTTCGCTCGAGCTGCCTCCCGACAGATCCGGGCAGCTCATCACACTCCACAAAGACGGCGAGTCGACCTGCGACGCAAGCCTCCTGGATCTTGTGCCAGACTTCCACTTGGAACCCATCACAGCTGCTCTCTTCGGCGGCGACCGCCTCTGGGGCTACGACTTCCCCTTTACCGTGACCGACCGCAAACTACTCGCCGTCGAATATGGCGAACTGGGCCTCGCAATCGAGGACGGCGGCAGCATCGAAGTCGACCCTACTCAGGGGACGCGTTCGGTTGCGCTATCCTACGCGATGCTGGAATCAAGTGAGGCAGGCAGGGCCTTATCGATGGAGGAGGTGCTGTCAGAGAAGGTCAACGACTACCAGTTGGAGATCGACGAAGAGCTTGGGTTGGCCTAGAGAGCCGTCCTCGTTGCCAACAGCAGCCGGCTTCGGAAAGAAAAAAGCGTTTCCCGGCGGAAACGCAGATTGGATCTTGGGCCAAACAGCTATACCGACCCTCGTCGACCGGGACCGCTCCGCGAACCTCTTAGGTTGCGAAAAACACCCAGCCGTTCTCACTTATCGGCAAAGTAAGCAAACTGTCAACGCCTAAAACTTGATAGCTCCTTCGGTCAACCCCCTCATAAACCATTTCTGCATTAGTGCGTAGATGATAATCACCGGCAATGCGCTGAAAAGGAGCATAGTCGCGTCGGCAGCCTCACCCGCGAACTGATTGCGAAATCGTGGTGACAGCGCCGACTCGTAGCTCGTCGCGAGCACCTTCTTGATGCCAACCGAAATAGTCATCTGCGAATCGCGGTCGATCATCGTATACGTGAGGATGTAATCGCTCCAGACGCCGACAAAGGCTAGCGTGCCGATGATGACCATCGCGCTGGTTGCCAGAGGCAGGGCGATTCGCCAGAATGTCTGCCACCAACTCGCGCCGTCAATGAATGCGGACTCTTCTACCTCATGTGGAATCGCAAGAAAGGCCTGGCGCATTATAAAGATAGCGGCTGGTAAACCGGCCGCGAAGAGCAGGATCAGGCCGAGAATGCTGTTGCGCAGCTTAAGAAAAGTCATCAATTCGTAAAGGGCCATCAACCCCCCGGCCCTTGGCACGAACATCGAAACAATGATTGCAATAAATATGAAATCCCGGCCCCAGAAACGCATCCGGGCGAATGCGTAACCGGCCAGAGCCGAACAGAACACCTGGATGAGCGTCACGCCCGCTGCAAGGATAAAGCTGTTTCTCATGTAAATGGGCAACTGTTGGATCGCTTCAAACATGTACATATAGTTCACGAGACTGAAGCTGCTGGGAATCAGAGCCGCTGAATTCGTTGAAAACTCAAGCCGGTCCTTGAAAGATGTAGAGACGATCCACAGCAGCGGCAACAAAACGATGAAAGTAACGACTGCCAGAAGCACGTGCGAGAAGAAGTCCTTTTGCCGCAGCCACACGCGCAACCGGAACATCTGGCTGTCTGTCTCTCTCTGTGCTTGCTGTCCAATGCTGCTTGCATCCGCTTCCGTCGCCATAAGTCAGTCCTTTTGCTTAAGATCAACCTCTGTGGTGAGGGTCGCCTTCACGAGTAACATTTGCGCGCCCATAGCTCTCTAATCCTGTCGCGACCAGCGAAAGATTACTCCCGCTATCAGTGCACTGATCACACCTATGACCAGGCTGATAGCCGCGGCATACCCCAGCCGCAGATCACCGACCTCGAAGGCCTGCTGGTAAAGATACAGGCCAAGCGTACGCGTAGAATTGGCCGGCCCGCCGTTGTTGAGAATTAACATCGGCTCGACCACTCCGAATAGCGGAAGATTCAGCACGACGATCAGTGCGAATGTCGGCTTCAACAGTGGGGCAGTCAGATACAGGAACTGGTGCCAACCGTTCGCGCCGTCCAGCGACGCCGCCTCATACATTTCGCTGCCGATATTGTAGATGCCAATCAGGAACAGGAGAGTCGGAAAACCGAAGATCATCCAAATGTGGGCCGCGCCGATCGAGGGTAATGCCAGCGTTCGATCCCCCAGCCAGTTAGGGGGATTTTCGATTCCCCAACCCCGCAAAACGGTGTTGATAAAGCCGAACTGAAAGCCATACATTTCTCCGAACATCAGGAAAATCACGGCCACGGGCAGCACCGCTGGCAAATAGACCACCCAGCGGTAGAAGGCAGCCCCTCTCTTGACCTTGGAAATCAGCACCGCCAGGATCAGAGCGATCAGGATCATGGCTGGCGCGACGAATGCCAGATACTTCAGCGAAATCGCCGCCGCATCCATCGCCCGCCGGTCTCCCACCATCTTGACAAAGTTACTTAAGCCGTTAAACTCCCACCGCGTATCCGGGTAAACAAAGCGATAGTCGGTAAACGCCATGGCAAGGCCCCGGAAGATCGGCCAAACGTTAAAGGTCAGGTACAGTGCCATTGCCGGCGCAATGAACACGTAACCCAAGAGGTTGCTTTTCCGAAAGGAGACCTGCTGACCGCTTGTCTGTCGATATCTGCGAACGGCGGCGAAAAGGCCGCCGCCCCCGGTGTCTGATTGTGATGTCATCGAAGACTCCTGGAAACGCGGGAGGGGAGCTGATCAGCGGCAGCCAGGTGAACTGGCTGCCGCTGATTGACTAGCGGCCACTGCTAGGCCATCATCATCTGATCGTAGCGACCGGACTCCTTCAACTCTTCGAGGTCGATTTGAATGCCTTCCATTGCCACCTCAACGACCTCCTCAGGCGTGACACTCTGCGTCGCGTCACGCAACCGCTGCATCTCTGGTGCAAGATTGCTGTTCTGCAGGCCGAAGAACAGGTTGCTCGGGAACCAAACCGAGTTGCGAACCAGCTCGATGCCTTCAAGTTGCCACTGCTGCACTGGGTCGTCCTTGACAAACTCGTCGTAGGTGTACTGGTAGCAAGGCTTGGCGGCAACTTGTGTTATCTGTTGACCTGTAGCCTTATTCTCCGGCCCAAACCACCACAGAGTGAAGTCAACAGCACCTTGCGGGTTGGCGGCCTTGTTCAGCAGAGCCGTGGAGTTGATCCAGAACGGCGTGCCTGCCTTTGTTCCGGCAACCTCTGGATCCTCTCGGAAGAAATTGATTCCGGTCGTGGCAGTTTCCTGCCCGAAGGTCTGCTGGGCCATAGTGCCATGAACGTCAAACGAGGTCAGCAACGCAGTACCGCCCTTCAACCAGTTGCCGAAATTCTCACCCGTAGCCGGCGCCATCAGGCCGTCTTCAACCATTTCGCGAATCCACCCCAGAGAAGCAAGGCTCGCCTCGCCGGAGATATCAATCAAGCCATCGTCGGTAATCGGAGTCTCAGTTGCCCCCCAGATCATGGCGTACAGATCGCAGAGCGGCGAGCAGGCGGCATCAAATGGAGTCAGGTCCGGGCTGGTTTCGGCGATCTTTTCGGCTGCTTCTCGAACCGCATCCCAGGTCATCGGCTGACTGTCGAATCCCGCCTTCTCCATCGGTTCCCAGAACCAGCCCAATGCGACACTACCGACATTGCCGGGAATGCCGTACTGGCTCCCTTCGATCTTGTGAACCTCGAAAATCGACGGGATAATCCCCGGCACGACCTCGTCTGCGCCTGGAATCGACGATGCTTCGATAAACTCGTCCATGGGCTGAATCAAGCCCCGACTGTGCCACCTGGGAGCATCCCACGGAAAGACCACGACCGAGTAAGCGTCCCAGATGAGGTCGCCGGCCGCCTGGGCAGCCTGAATCTTCGTATCCGGAGCGCCGGCCGGTTCTTCTATGGCAACCTGTGACTCGAATTCGTTGTTCCAGCGCTCAACCGCATCATCCGCCGCGTACGCACTGCGGATATCTGTGCGGATGAGCATCGTAATTCCTTGGGCTTCGGCCATCGCCTCCTCAGCCTCTCCGGCGTCCGCACCGCTGTCAGGGGCCGGCCCGGCACAGGCCGCTACCACAGAGGCCAGGGTGACCCCGCCGGCCGCGCGCAGGAACTTCCTTCGACTCAGTTGGCCGTCAACCAGGCCGCCTGATTCGTTTCGATTGCGAATTTGTTCTGTCATTTCTTACTCCTTTAGGGAAGTGGATAGAATGGATTATGTTCACACAAAGAGTGTGACAGAAGTTGCGCTATTCGTTGCACTGAAGCTAGGATTTGGCCTGCCTGGGGGACAGAGTAGGGAATGCGGTGAATAGCCTTCCACCGCGAATGGTTTAGCGCAGAAAACTGTTCCTGTCAAATTCTCCTGACATTGTTTGCCTAATCTCCCGCCAGCACGTAACCAAGCTGGATTTCGCACACAACGTGGTTAAAGGCAGAGGCAGAGGTCTAAATCAACGAAACCATCCCACTCGGAATGGTGAGCGCCCGCGTTTCCGGTGCAATAGGTCGTCATGAATTCTGTCTGTGAGGCCTACGCCACATCACTCCCGAATTGACGCAAGCGTGTCTCAGTTGATGGCTTCATCAACAGTACTACAATGCAGGGACCACCTCATTCTTCAACAACTCCATCGACCGCAACCAGCGCGGCTTGTCATCCCAGTCATGACCGATGGCGAGCAACGTCCCGAACCCCCCTGTCAACTCCTGAATCTCCTGCAAACGGCGAATGCACTCGTCTACGTCACCGACAATCGCCAGCCGGCGCACCGCGTACTCTGCCGTAACTTCCTCGTCCGGCATCTCCGGGTCCTCTTTCCACCCGTCCAGGCGCCCGGGCCCGATCAAATCGATCAGATAAGCGAAGGAGCGTCCGAAGGCGCTATTGAGAGCAAAATCGAACGCCTCCTCTTTCGAGTCGCCAACGAAGATGTTGCGCGCTATCCGCCAGATACTCCGATCGGGTGTCTCGCGGCCGGCTTCACGCGCTCCGGCGCAGAATGTCTCCCAGTGCTCGGCCAGTGTCGCCATGGGAACTAGGTTCGTGCTCACGGGAAAGAACCCGCGCTGCCCCGCCATACGCGCCGCCATCGAGGTGCCCTTCAGGACCGCCATCGCCACCGGCGGATGCGGCTTCTGGTAGGGCCGCAGGATCTCGCCCAATCCGATATCCGGGCGGGTCTCGTCGATATGTATATGCCAGTAGTCCCCCTTGAAGTCGAAGGGCGCGTCGGTCGTCCACAGCTTCAGCACCATGTTGATGCTCTCGACCGTCATCAGGCCGAGTACCCCCGGATCCGCCGGCAGGTTGAACAGGCTGAGGTCCGTGGGAATACCGGTCTGGCCGAAACCGCACATCAGCCGGCCGCGCGAAAGGTGGTCCAGCATCGACAGGCGGACCGCCACGTTGACCGGATGATGGAAGGGTGCGATCGTCACGCCTGTCCCGAACTTGATCGTGCTCGTGCGAGCCATCGCATTTGCGATAAAGACGTCGTTCGACGGCATCGGCTCCCATTTGACCGAGTGATGCTGGCCGATCCAGGCCTCGGAGTACCCAAGCCCCTCGGCCCGCTCGATCAACTCCAGGTCCTCTTCAAGACTCTGCGTAAAGTCCTTTTCGGGAGGGTGAACGGGCATAAGAAAGTAGCCAAGTTCCATGGGTATCTCTCCAGTTCAGTGAAACCTAAGGAATTCTAGTTGCGTGGACGCGATGTTCCGCAGAGGCGCGGAGGATTCATCCAGGTCTCGATTCAAACAGTGACCTGCTCCAGCCACGCCTCGTCGATTTCGAGACCAAACCCTGGCGCATCGCTGGGCCGCACGTAGCCGTCCTTTATCACCGCAGTGCCCGGCAGCTTGACCATCTCCTCCAAGGGCACGCCGGGGGCCGAGACACTTTCCGATCGTTCCCCCCACGTGACCGCTGGCATCGCCATGGAAAGATGCTGGCCGAACGGATAGTTCATCCCGGCATGCGCAATGACCGAAATGTTATTCGCCTGCGCCAGGTGACAGATCTTGGCTGCCGCGGTGATTCCGCCGCACCAGAGCACGTCCGGCTGGAAAATGTCTACGAGCCGCTTCCCCGCGGCGTGGGCAAAGGGCGCCAGATTGTACCAGTGCTCGCCGGTCGCCAGGGTCTGCCAGGGTAGTCGCTGCCGGATCGACTCGTAGCCCAAAAGATCTTCCGGTTGGATATAGTCCTCCAGCCATTTCAGGTTGTAGGGCCGCATCCGCTCGGCCACACGCACAGTGTATTCGGGATCATATGCCGTCCAGCCGTCCAACATCAGCTCCACTTCGTCGCCGATGGTTTCGCGCGTGCTTGCAACCAGTTCCTCTAACCTGTTGAGACCCTCCAACCCCTGTTCAGGTCCCCAGGGGCTGAACAGCTTCGTGGCCTTGAAACCCAGTTCCATGTACCACTCCTGGTCGAAACCGGATGCATAACAGAAGATCTTCTCCTTCTGCGGCCCTCCCAGTAGCTCGTACACCGGCAGACCCAGCAACTTCCCCTTCAGATCCCACAGGGCCACGTCGAGCGCGCTGATCGCATAACTGGTCATGCTTGTAGGGCTGAATGCGGTTGACAGCCGTACCATCATATCCCACAGTTTCTCAGTCGCCATCGCGTTCTCACCGACCAGATTGGGACCGAAATGCTCGTTGATCAAACTCGTCACGACCGGTCCGTAGAGGGAGATGCCGAAGCCTTGCGTGCCGTCCTCAGCTGTAACCAGCACAGCCGGCCGTTTCCAGGGGGCCATTGAGACGTGCCCCTCACCGTTGGGAAAACGGGGATAGCGTGCCATGGGACGGTTCATATGAATGGTATCGGCCCGGCTTGGCGTACGCGGCTTCGTCTGCGGCTGTGCCTCGGCCGCAATCTCAAATGCGCGGATATCTTTGATTTTCATAGGTGCCTCAGTATCTGTGAAGGAAAGTCGTGCAGAATGGCCCGTGATGGGGCAGCTTACCTCAACCCTTCAGGTCGGTAACCGTAATCCCCTTCAGAAAGGCGTTCTGAGAAAAGAAAAACAGGATCAGGCAGGGAAGTATGATGATGAGAGCAGCGGCCATGTACAGGTGCCACGGCGTCCCCCGGTAGGCTACATTGAAGTTTGCCAGGAAAAGCGTCAGCGTAAAGTTCTCCGGCGTAGACAGAATGATCAACGGGCCCAGAAAGTCGTTCCAGAAGAAAACGAATGCGAACACGGCGACAGCCGCCAGCGCAGGCTTGGAAAGTGGCAGAATGATCCGGATGAAAATGTGCCACCGCGACGCGCCGTCAAGATAAGCCGCCTCGTCATACTCTCTCGGTATCGTCATGAAAAACTGGCGCAGCAGAAAGATATTCCATGCCGACCCGAACCAGTGCGGAATCATCAGCGGCCACAACGTGTCCAGCCAGTTCAAATACCGCCAAATGATGAACTGAGGCACCATCACGACCGCAAAGGGGATCATGAGCGTACTGAGGATGCCCATAAAAATGATGTTCTTACCCGGGAATTCCAGGCGGGCAAAAGCATACGCCACCAGCGCACTGGAGAATATCGTCGAGACCACCCCGTTGACTGTAACGATTGCCGTATTGAGTGCATAATTGTAGACAGGTGGGTCCGTCTCGTACTGAATCGTGAATGCCGTCAGGAAATTCGACCACATTACCGGCTTCGGAATCCAGGTGGGCGGCAGTGTGAAGACTTGGTTGGGCGGCTTAAGCGCCGTGTTCACCATCCAGTAAAACGGCAAAAGAAATAAGAATGCAGAGAAAATCAGAAGAACATAGATTACGATCAGCCGAACCAGCCCGGTCTGAAATCGGTTGCCAAGCAGAAGTGTGCGTAATCTGCTGGGCTGTGTATAGACCTCACTTTGCAGCCGTTCAGCTGAGGGAACAGTTTCGTTGCCAGCGACCACTCTCGTAACTCCCGGCAGGTTAGCGGGCACCGCCTTCATAATAGACCCAGCGACCGGCAAGCCCGAACTGAAATACCGTCAGCCCAAAGATAAGCAGAAACATGATCCATGCCATCGCCGAAGCATAGCCCATTTTGAGGTAATGGAAGGCGTTCTGATAGAGGTGGAGGCCCAAAAACAGCGTTGCGTTGTCCGGCCCGCCTCCCGTCATCACATAAGGTTCCGCAAAGGTCTGCACCGCCGCGATGATCCCCATTACTACGTTGAAAAAGATGGCAGGTGACAGCATGGGCAGCGTGATTGAAAGGAACTTCGGGCCTTCCCCGGCGCCGTCGATGTCTGCCGCTTCATACAACTGCTGCGGCATCCCTTGCAGCGCAGCCAGATAAATGACCATCGGGATGCCTATGTTCCAGAGGCTCTTGACGATCAACGAACCCAGGACCAACTCCTTGTCGAAGAGCCAGTTCCGCCCCTCTACTCCGATCAGCGCCAGGCCATTGTTCACGATTCCCAGCTCAACGTGATACATCCACACCCAGATGACCGAACCGGCCACCCCGCTGACTACAGCAGGCAAATAGAATGCCGAGCGCCAGTATCCCAGAAACCTTATCCGCTGATTGAGCAGCAAAGCCAATATCAAGGCCAATACTTGGCCGATAGGAACTGAAATCAGTACAAATTTGAAGGTCACCCAGATCGAAGTACGGAACAGTTCATCCGTGGTAATCATGTTGATGTAATGGGTCAGCCCGTAAAATCTGGGTGGCGCGATCATCTTCCACCGGAAGAAGCTAAGTACGAAAGATGCAACGATGGGGCCGCCAACGAACAGGATGAAACCAATCACCCACGGCAAGATGAACGCGTATGCAACCATCGCATCGCGAAATCGTCTGCTCTTCCAAAAACTGCCGCTAGGTGTGATGACTGCTGAAGCCACGGATAACTACCCCATTTGCATGCTCAGATCTGGCCCGCCATCCGCTCGTGACAGGTCTGTCTAAAGGCGATCTGTTAACCCTCGAAGGCCACGAAAGCGCTGATAGTAGACCTTGCCTTCGTGAGCCTTCGAGGATCCATAGTTCACACACTTCCGTCCTAAATGTCCGAAATAACGGCCGTTACCTTTGGCGAAACATCGGGGAAGAGATCAGCGGCCTTCGCATCGCCCGAGTAAACCCTTTCTAGGGCGTCGCCGATCAGCTTCAGTGCCTCACCTTCATTTGCCGGTCCAGGCAAAATGTGCCCGTACGTTAACGCGTCAGGGATCACGTCCCAGTCCACGTCGAAATCTACCTCCGCAACCCATGGGAACGGTTCGATCTCATTGGATGAGCGGCGCGTACCCGGGAAGTTCGCGTTCGAAGCATAGTTGTAAATGCCCTGGGTGCTGGTATTGTAGTTGAGCCAGGTCCAGGCCAAATCCTTATGCTCGGAAGTTGTGGCAATGTTGTTGAACGCACCGTGCGTGATCGTATCGCGGCGGGCTTGGCTCGGCTCGGCGACTACGTTAAAGCGGAAGCCGGCGTCAACAAGACTTCCAGTAATCCAGGAACCCATCCGCTGCATCCCAATCTTACCTGCTGCCAGAAGTTCCGCTGCCGCTCCGGCGCCGCCGATGCCAATAATCTGGGAAGGTGACGGCATCACATTCCCGTCGAGAAGCATGTCCGCCCAATACTGAATCGCTTGGATCGTCTCCTCTCTATCAAGCCTGGACTCAAGGAAATCCTCGCTGTAGAAGCTGCCATCGTTTTGCCAGGCCTGCTTGACACTGAACATGTGCCATCCAACCGGGATCGTCTCCGACCCCCAAATCTTATTGTCGGGATCACTGATAGCTCGGGCCTTTTCTTCAAAGTCAGTCCAGGTGAAGCTGTCCTTGTTCGGATATTCGACACCCGCTTCGTCAAAGAGATCCGCGTTGTAGAAAGTCACGTGGGGCGCAGCCGCATCGGGAACGCCGTAGCGCTTTCCTTCCACGACCGGATAGTTCCACCAATTCTCATAGAAGTCCTCGGCATCGAAGCCAGGCTCGCCATCGACATAGGGTTGAACGTCGATGAACTGATTGTTTCGCCCCATGTCGAGGGCCATCGCCTCCCAGCTGCGAACGACGTCGGGCAGCGTGCCGGCTGCAGCTAGCGCCGGAATCTTAGCGTGAAACTCGCCAATCTGCTCAACGCTGACTACAATGTCGGGATACTCTTCATGGAATGACTCAAGCGTCACTGCAACGCCCGCGGCCGGATCATGGCGACCATAGCGAATCGTAACAGGTTCCGCCATAGCCGCTTCCCCCATCGAGCCGTCGTCTGCAGGGGCAGCAACTGGCGCGCAAGCCGCCAGTACCGTCGCGCCGGCAACAGTTCCGCTTATCTTGAGAAACGTTCGCCTGGACAAACTCTCTCTCTGCATCATTTCTGGCCATCTCCTCTGTGAATTCGAATGTATGGACATTGAGAAACGCTACGTGGGGCACTCGCCAATATTATGGAATTCGAACACAATGTCAATTTTTTCACAAGCGCAAACATGGTCCTTACTGCGGTACCTTCCGGCAGCCCGCACTATCTCTCCCTTGTGACTTTAGACAAGCAACTGGCTCAGTGTCTCGGCCAGTTCTTTCCGCACCGAAACCTGCATGTGCCTTAACGCTGTTACTGCCGGCAAGGTGAAATTCGTGTACACCAAACCGGGCCTTGCCTATCGGAGGAGCGCCGCGGGGCAATTCGGGTCTTCGTAAGTAAAGGGCAGATATGGCCGAGTAACGACCCAAATGAAAGGTTTTTTCGCATCAACCGCCGTACCACTGGCAGTCAGGCTGTGAGCCACAGAATCGGCTCGGAGACAAACTCGCGTATAGTGTTGAGGAAGCGCGCCGCCGGAGCACCATCCACGACGCGATGATCAAAGGTCAGGCTGAGTGCAACCACCTGACGGGGCACGACTTCTCCATCGTGTACGGCCGGTTTGCAGACGATGCGCCCGATACCAAGAATGGCGGCTTGGGGCAAATTGATGATAGGGGTGAAGGCGTCGATGCCGTACATGCCCAGATTCGTAATCGTAAAGGTTCCGCCCTGCATCGCCTCATGACTCAAGCGTTCCTGTTGCGCGCCCTCGATCAAGCTGGCAGACTCAGTCGCGATCACCCGCAACGATTTCGCCGGCACGTCCCTCAGCACCGGCGCCAGCAGTCCCCGCTCGGTTTCCACCGCAAAACCGATGTGAATCTCTCCGTGAAGTACTAGACCCTCGTCGCCCCAACTGGAATTGAGCCTGGGATGCTCCTGAAGCGCGGCAGCAGACAGCTTGATATAAATGTCATTGTAACTAGGTACGGCCAGCCCGCGTCGAGTATAGCTCGACTTTAGCTGTTCACGTAAAGCCACCAACTCGGTGGCGTCGGCCTCGGTGGTCAAAGTGACGGGCGCGGTTGTGTGCGCGCTTTCTGCCATCCTCTGGGCCGTTATCTGGCGGATGCGCGTGTGTGGCAGGACGTGCGCCGCTGTCTCGTCCGCAGGCACAGGCTGACGGCGCGCCGCGATGGCAGCCTCGACATCCTCGCGCTGAATCCGACCGCCCGGCCTGACCGCCGCCAGTTCTTCCAACGAAATGCCCGCTTCCACAGCCATGCGGCGCGCCACTGGGGAAATGTCCACCCCAACCGGTTCAACCATCGTCTCAGCCGCGGCGCGTACATCCCGCTCAACGATGCGTCCTGTGCGGCCGCTCCCTGTGAGGAGGGTCCAATCCACCCCCAGTTCGCCGGCTACTCGCCGCGCACGGGGGCTAATGGTTGGAGCGCCGCGACCGTCCGCGGCGACCGTTTTCGTCGCTGGATTCCCCTGGACCGCAGGCTCTGCAGCACCAACCGGACTCGCCATGCTGGACTGCCTCTCCTGCACTCCAATTTGGGGGGACTGGCTACCCTCCGCGGGCAGCGCTTCACCGGCCTGGACGATGTAGGCCAGCAACGCACCCACGGGAATGACGTCACCGGGTGCCGGCGCAGTGGAGGGCAGATGCAGGATTCCGGACTCGAATACTTCGACCTCCTGTGTAGCCTTGTCGCCCTCCACTGTAAACAGCAAGTCCCCAGCCTGGACTTCGTCTCCGTCCTGCTTCAACCATTCGCCGAAGACCCCCTCTTCCATCGTCCAACCCAGGCGCGGCATCGTCACTTCGTAGGCCATCGGATATCCCCAATTGAGCAGCTGATGTTCCGGAGGTTGAAGAGTGAACGACTTTCCCGATATTTCAACGTATGAACTACTCGGCAAGCAGACCGAGTATGCTCTGTTCGATGTCGTCCGTCTCTGGGACGATAGCAAGCTCCAGTGGCGGGCTGTAAGGCGTCGGCACATGTGCGCCGTTCAATCGGCGAATCGGGGCGTCCAGATCGTCAAATCCCTCGTCAATGACCTGCGCCGCAATTTCAGCGCCCACACCGCAAGGCTGAAATGTCTCGTCCACAATCAGAAGCCTTCCCGTCTTGCTGACCGACTCCAGAATCGTCGCCATATCGAGCGGAGCGATCGTGCGCGGATCGATCACCTCGCCCGAAATTCCGTCCTCTGCCAGCTTTTCGCAAACGGCAACAGACTTGTCTACCATCGAACCAATCGCGACGAGTGTGCAGTCCGACCCCTCCCGCGCGATGCGCGCCTGCCCGAAGGGAATGGCGTAATCGCCCTCTGGCACATCGCCGCGATTGAAGAGCAGCGACTTGTGTTCAAGAAAAAGCACAGGATCGTCGCTCTGCAGTGCTGTGGTGAATAGCCCCTTGGCGTCACTGGGAATGGCTGGAACCACCACCCTGAATCCGGGAATATGTGCAAAAATCGGGTAGTAACTGCCCGAGTGATGGGTTGCTGCCGAATGGCCGATCCCAATCGCACCGCGTAGCAATATGGGCATCTTGAGCCGGCCGCTGCTCATGTACTGCATCTTTGCTATCTGATTCACCAGCTCGCCAAAGGCGTCGAGAATAAAGTCCAAAAACATGAAGTCGACAACCGGACGCGTGCCGGTCATGGCCGCGCCCGCGCACATGCCGACAAAGCCGCGCTCGCTGATGGGCGTGTCGCAGAGGCGCTCGGGGCCGTACTTGTCGTACAGGCCGACTGTCGTATTGAAATTGCCCCCCCGTTCGCCAATCCCTTCGCCGACGACGAAGATCGAGGGATCGCGCGCCATCGCGCTGTCTAGGGCCTCCAGCGTGGCTTCAACGTAAGTCAACTCTCGCATGGCCTTCACCCCTGATTGAATACGTGTTCACTGACCGTGTCCGGCTCCGGCCATGGGCTGTTGCGGGCGAACTCCTCCGCGTCCGCTACCATCTCCTTCACTTCCGCCTCTATCGCGGCCAGCGTTTCAGTGCCCGCCTCTTCATTCTTCAGGAGCCACTCGTTGTAGCGCGTAATCGGGTCACGCGCCTTCCACTCCTCCACCTCTTCCGGCGTGCGGTACCCGGCATCTCGCATGCCCTCTGCATGGGCACGCGTGCGATAGGTCCGGCACTCAATCAGTGTGGGCCCTTTTCCCCCGCGTGCCCGCTGCACCGCCTCCTCCGCCGCCTCGTAGACGGCCAGTACGTCGTTGCCGTCTACAGTCAGGCTCTCCATCCCGTAAGCTGGTCCCCGGTTGCCCACGTGCGGATTGCCCGCCGAATAAGCAAAGGGCACTTCGGTGGCGTACATGTTGTTTTCGCAGACAAACAGCGTCGGCAGCTTCCAGATGCTGGCCAGGTTCAGTCCCTCGTGGAACGCGCCGTTGTTCACCGCACCATCGCCGAAGAAAGCGACGCCGACCTGGTCTGTTTTGAGCAGCTTGAACGAGTACCCAGCCCCCGTCGCCTGCAGTATACATGGGCCGACGATCCCACTCGTTCCCATCATCCCCACCTCCGGCTTAAAGAGGTGCATACTGCCTCCCCTTCCCTGCGAACAGCCGGTCGCACGCCCAAAAAGCTCGGCAACGACCTCCCGCGGACTGACTCCCTTCGCCAGTGCGTGCCCGTGCCCGCGATGCGTGCTGAAGACGGCGTCGTCGGGCCGCAGATGTGCACACACGCCGGTCGCAATCGCCTCTTCGCCGACGTACGTATGACAGGCGCCGTGAATCAGACCCATCTGATGCGAACGGGCCAGCTGCTCCTCTGTATAGCGGATGATCAGCATCTGCCTGTAAAGAGAAAGGAGTTGCTCGGACTGGGCCATGCCACCCACCTCCATTGTATTGTGTTTGTCGGCCATCAGCCGGCCGGGGCAGTCTCAGGCGGGCACAACTGCAGGCATCCCCGGATGCGACCCGCTCACATTCTTGGCCAGATTGCCCCCATCCAGCGGGATCAGAGCGCCTGTCATCCAGGCCGATGCATCAGAGGCGAGAAAGATCGCCGGCCCCTTTATATCGTTGGGATGACCCATCCGTCCAATAGGCAGACCCCGCAAGTAGGAAGCACCCAGCGCCGGGTCCGCCGCGATTCGTACTTCCAGGTCCTGGTTCATGATCTGGGCGCAGACGATCGCGTTAACGCGTACACCCAGACTGCTCCATTCCGTACTCAGTTCCCGTGTCATCGCCCCCACCGCACCCATCGCCATGCTGTATGCAATGTGGCCCCGCCCAAGTGCGCTGATTCCGGCGATCGAAACGATGCTGAATATGCTCCCGCGGCCCCTCGTCATCATCCGTTTGGCCGCCTCTTGCGTGCAAATATAGCGGCCCACAACCAGGTTCTGCATCACCTGCTGTATCTGGTCCTCGGTCAGGTCCAGTGGGTCCGTGCGAATACCTTCTCCCGCAATGTTGCTGAGCACGTCGACCCGACCAAATTCGCTGTCAACCCGCTCGAACATCGCCCGGATCTGGTCCGGGTCCGAGATATCACAGTTGACCGGAAGGGCGCGACCGCCCATCTGCTCGATCTCATGCGCGGTCTCTTGGGCGCCAACCTCGTTGATATCCAACAACACCACATCCGCGCCGACCTCGGCGTAGCCTATAGACGTGATACGTCCCATGCCGCTCGCCGCACCCGATACGATGGCAACGCGGCCGCTCAGATCAAAGAGTGGGTGGGTCATTCCTGTGATCTCCTCTGCTGCAACTTATTCGCTCGGGACCTCATTGACGGGTGCACGCGGCCTCTCGCCGCGTAAAACGCGTACCACCTCTTCTGCCCCCTGCACGCGCACGTCAATTTTGGATTCCTCAGAATACCACCCGGCGTGGGGCGTGAGCAAGATGCGTTCCTCCTTCAGGAAGGGATGGTCCGCCGCCACCGGTTCGACATTCAAAACGTCCAGCGCGGCGCCGGCGATCTGCCCGCCCTGAACTGCTGCCAGCAGCGCATCCTCGTCAACCAAAGCACCGCGCGCCGCGTTCACCAGATAAGCGGACGGCTTCATCATCGCCAGCGTTTCTGCATTGATCAGGTGGCGTGTCTCGTCGGTCAGCGGCGAATGCAGAGAGATATAGTCAGAATTGCGTAGCAGCGTCTCAAGATCGACAACCTGAACACCCAGTTCCTCCATCTCCGACGCATTAACGTAGGGGTCATATACCAAGACCTCGAGCCCCAATCCGCGACCCTTGGCCGCCGTCGCTTGGCCAATTCGGCCGCAACCAATGATGCCCAGAGTCTGGTCGCTGAACCGGTAGAGAATACCCCCCTTTTCACTGTTCCAGATTCCCCGGCGTGTCGCGTCCAGAAGACCCGGCAGGCCGCGCGCCTGCGCCAGCACAAGCGCAATGGCGTGCGTAGAGACCTCATCAATCGAATAGTCGGGAGCGTAAGTCACCCAAATGCCCCGTTCCGTGGCCGCTTCGATGTCGATGGCATCCAACCCCGTCCCAACGCGGCAGATTAGTCGGCATCGTTCCAGGCTCTGAATCAGATCCGCCCGCACCGGCTGGATCGTTACCATCAGAGCACCACATCCCCGCGCGGCCTGCCTGGCCTCCTCCGTGTCCAGGTTGCCCACATGCTCGATCTCCAGACCCGCGGCGCTCAGGATCTCCATTTCTATCTCGATATCCCCGAATCCGGGATATGCAATCACGACGTTCTTATTCATGTGACACTCTCAATTTTGGTAGATGGGCAATGAATGAGTGGGCTGGTGAAGAGTGGGCCTATTCAGCCCGGGGCCGCCGGGAGGTCACTTTACAGCGTCAAGCAACGGAAACTCTTTGCAAACAGGCACGACTCGGCAGTAACTGCCTACATTTGGAGGACATGTTCGCTAACAGCCAACCACAGTCCAAGCGAGAATTCAAAGGAACTAAACTGGATTTGCTCCTGGGCTCATTTCCTCTCTAATTACTCGTCGAAGAAGGGTCTCAATCCCTCTACTTCGAATACTCTCCTTTAGCGCCTCATTTACCAACGTCTGATAACCCCGGCCACCGGCCCGCGCTTTGAAATATGCCACCACTTCGGCGTCCAAATAAATGTTTACCCTCACTTTTCGTCTTGATACAGGCTTACCTCCAACCTGCAAGGTTGCTCGAGCCATCTGATCCGCCGTAATTTCCGGTATCTCACTTAGATCGATATCCTCATCCTTCATGTCTTCCAGTGTTTTCCAGTCCGTCTGCGAACTCTCCAAGGTAGAATCGTCGTTCATTGGTTGTTGCCTTTCTCATTGAAATGATTCGAACTGCTTCTTCGCTGTCTGTATGAGCAATTACCACCACAGTTCCTTTCAACATCCCGATTGAGACATATCTGTCCTCGGTGTAATCAAACCTGTCGTCCTAAAAAGAAATGACAGGCCCTTCAAACACTCTTCTCGCATCAACAAAGTCCAAGTTGTGTTTGCGAAGATTGGACTCTCGCTTTGCCTTGGACCATTCTACTCTCATCAGGAGAATTATTATGTATAATTATACATATTGCAAACTCAAAACTGGCATCATTGACCTTTCACCACCACCAATGCGTCGAAATTCAAGTGCCGCAGAATTACGCTACCATTTTTCGAAAAGAATGCTATCTGAATACTTAAGCTACGACACCGGCTGAAAACTGGCTCTGAAGGTCCTTCGCCTTTATTCATAGGCAGTTTCACACTATGGGGCTCGAACATGACTGCCTACTTTTGGCGCATCTAACGTACGGCTGCGGCCCAACAAGCGTGTTTCAGGTCCATCGGCCCCGGCAAGGGATACGAAATGTGGCGCAGGACTTCTTCCAGCGGAAATGAACGTCATCCAGTCGAAACATCCTTAAGACTGGACGCGTCGCTGACCTCAACGTGAACATCACTACGCGCCAGAACCTCCGGCCGCAGCGCCGTTCCGAGCCCGGGCCGGTCAGGAAACTCAATGTAACCCTCGCGAATCACCAGCCGTTCCGTCATCACATCGTTGTACCAGCCCTCCGTGTACGCCCTTACGGTCTCCATGATCATGGCATTGGGCGCGTGTGCAGCCAAATGTGCCGCCGACCACAACGCAATCGGACCGATCGTGTCATGGGTAGTAAAAGGCAAGTAATACGTATCCGCCAGTGCGACTATCTTACGCGTTTCCGTCAGGCCTCCTGTCCAGGCCATGTCGGGCATCACGATATGGGCTGCGTTCTTCTCAACAACTTGCCGGAAACCGAAACGTGTGAAGAGACGTTCGCTCACGCACAGAGGCACTCTTGTCGCCGCGGCTAAGCGGGCGTAGGAATCGACGTTGTCAGGTGGAATGATCTCCTCCAGCCACATGATGTCGTACGCCTCCAGCGCTCGGCCGATATCAATGGCGATAGGCAGGTTCCAGCGGGCATGACCTTCAATCGCTATCCGCATTTTGTCACCAACCGCCTCCCGGATCTGTTGGACAGGTTCAAGGCCGCGCTTGAGATCATCCGGGTCCAAATAGTGGCCGACAGGCCCCACCGCGCCCACACCGGCGCGCTGTCCAACAGGACCGCCCAGTGAAACGCCGAACTGGTCCCATGGCCAGATCTTCATCGCCCGGATTCCCGAAGCCAGCAACTCCTGCGCAAGTTCTCCAGCCCGCCCTTCTGCCCAGGCGTGGTAGTCCATATGGGGGCCATGACTGACACACGTGTTGTAGATAGGTATGCGGTCCCGGTTTCTTCCGCCCAGAAGGTTGTATATTGGCTGGCCGGTGTACTGCCCCAGTAGGTCCCACAAAGCCACGTCAACCGTCGATATGGCCCGCGTCTCCGCGCCCGCAAACCCGAAAAAGTTCACCGTGGCGAACATGTTGTTCCAATGGTTCTCGATGTCGAAAACAGAGCGCCCCACCAACAGGTTGGCAAACACATCATGGATCACCGCGGCAACGGCGCGAGGAACGTAATACGTTTCGCCCAACCCGATCAGCCCCTCATCGGTGTGGATCCGCAGCCAGAGCGTATTGAACTGCTCTTCAAACCAGACAGTCTCAAGCTTCTGAATCTTCAACTCTTCCTCCTAAGCCTTCAATCCAGTCATGGTGATGCCTCGGATAAACTGTTTCTGCGCCACTGCATAAAGCAACATGACGGGAGCCACGGTCAGCATAGATCCCGCCGCCCACATGTCGTATCGCTCCCAATAGAGGCTGCGCAGCCCCGCAAGCACCAGTGGCAATGTCTGAGACTGAGGGCTTGTCAGCACAACCAACGGCCACAGGAAATTGTCCCAGTTAAACAAAAAGGTGAAGACTGCCAATGCCGCCATCGGCGCCGTGGATAGCGGAATTATAATGCGGCTGAAGATCCACCATTCCGACGCGCCGTCAATACGGCCGGCATCGATCAAGTCCGAGGGAATCCCCTCCATGAATTGGCGCATCAGGAAGATGCCGAAGGTGGAGAACAGCACCGGGACAATGACCCCTTCCAGCTTGTTGGACAGCCCAATATCGGCGACCGTAACGTAAAGGGGCACCAGGACAACGGCGAAAGGAACCATCATCGTCGATAAGATAACAACGAAGAGCTGGTCTTTGCCCCAGAAGCGGTACTTGGCAAATACATAGGCCGCCGCCGACGAGGTGAGCAGGACGGACAGAGTGACAATCAGCGCCACCAATGTGCTGTTCCAAAACGCCTGCGGGAAGTTCGCGCGGAAGATGATAGCGCGGTAGTTGTCCACGGTCCAGACTTTCGGCACAAGACTCTCGCCGCCTGTGAGTTCGACGTAAGACTTGAAGGAGCCGAAGAACATCCATACAAAGGGCATGACCGATGTGAAGACGATGGCCAGCAATATCGCATGGACGACCGCGACGCGAACTTGCTCGACCAGGGCTGCTCTCCGGTATCTGGAGGTCGTGGCCGCGTCGTTGCTTTGCATAATGTGTTCCTGCTACCCGTCAACCGCTTGAGTTCAATAACTCCATCTTGGCCGCAGAAGCCGGAGTTGCACAACAGTGATCAGGAATACGAACAGGAATAGGGTAAAAGCGGTCGCTGTGGCAAAGCCGAAGCGAAGATTGGTGAATGCTTCGTTGTACACCAGCAGGTTCAGCACGTAGGTGGCGTTGCCCGGCCCGCCAGGCTGAGAAGGCATAACCACTACCTGCGTGAAGACCTGTAACCCGTGCATCACGATCAGCACACTGACTAGTGTCAGTGTGTGACCTAATAGTGGCAGGGTCACGCGCCAGAAGCGTTGCCAGATGCCGGCCCCGTCCACCTTGGCCGCGTCATACATCTCTTCAGGGATGTTCAACATGCCCGCTGTCAGGATCACCACGTAGAATCCGAGTGCCTTCCAGATGTCCACGCCAATCACAGAGTAGAGTGCTGTCTCGTGGCTGGTGAGAAACTGGCTTGGCGGAATCCCCAGCGCCTTGAGGAACTGATTGATCTGGCCGAGTTGGGGGTTCATTAGCATCTTGAACAGGAGCGAAATCGCCACCAGCGATACGACCACGGGCAGGAAGATCACGAACTGATAGAAACTGCGTCCACGCGCCACCGAGGTCAGACATGCGGAGACGAAAAGGGCAAGGGGGACCATGCCGGCATAGAATACCGCCGCATAGACCAGTGTATTGCGTATCGAAACCCAGAAAAGCTTGTATTCGAACAGCATCCTGAAGTGCTGGAGGCCGACGAAAGGACTCTCTTCAGGCCGAAGTATCTGGTACTCCACCACTGCCATCCAGAAGGCGCGCAAGATCGGCGAAAACGCGAACCAGACGTACCATACGAAGAGCGGGGCCATCACGACCAGGCCGAACCAGAATTGAGGCTTACGAAAGATCCGGATCGTGGCTGTGAGGCGTTCGCCAGGCTTTCTCGCCATCCCTCTCACTCCTACTAAGGCAGTGTCACTGGACAAAGCCTGTCCACTCGATCCTCCAAAAGGGACGAGCAGGTTCCCGACTCTTCGTGGAAACCTGCTCATCGTTGTCAGCTGTTCAATTCGCGTTTATGACTGCGCTTCCAGCCACTGCGCGTGATGTTGCACCATCTCAACCTGCATCTGTTCACACGCCTCGGCGATCTGCAACTCTCCCGTACGCACCTGGGTGATAGCTGTCGAAGTAATGCGCTCCATCTCCGAGGGGATACCGAATCCCCAACCATAGTAGACTGTATTGGGCAGCACTAAAACGTCGCGACGCACGCTGCTCTTGACCGGATCGTCACCCTGGTAGATATCTGAGTACATGACCTCTACAGCCGCCGGCATCGTACCGCCATATATTCCGGCGAAGATGTACTGTGCGTCGTAAGTACACATGAACTGCAGGAAGGCAGTGCCGATATCCTGGTTTTCCGCCTGTTTGGGCACTTCAAATCCCCAACCGCCTTCGCCGACAAAAAGCGGGTCCTGCCCAGGTGTGGTCGGCGGCCTTGCCACCGATTCGACCTGCACGTCGATCTTGGCGGCTTCACCGGCCATGGCGTTGTTGCCCACGCCGATAGCGACCCGCCCTGCGAGAAGCGCGTTCATGTGATGCATGTCCAGATGTGTCTCGATGCCGCGCTCGAAAATCGGAACGTCGACATAGAGCCGGAGTGCCTCCATGGCCTCTTCGCTGTTGAGGAAAAACTCCTGGTTGTCGGGATCCCACCAATGCTGGCCCAGGTCGCGCATGATACCCATCCAGGTGCGGTTGTCCCAACCCTGGCCGTTCATGCCCCACACCGTAACATTGCCGGCGTCGTCCGTTTGCTGCAACATTTCAGCCAGTTGCCACACCGACTCGAAGCTGTCGAACCAGCCCAGCTCCTGGCCTTGGCTCCATATGGCCCCGGCCTCGTCCCCGGCCTCCGCGACCCAATCCGTACGCACGCCGACCGCCTGTCCTACGTTGTTATCCTCGACCGGAATGCCCCAATGGTTCCCATCGTAAAAGAAAGCACCGATTGCGCCTGGGTTGAAGAACTCATCGGGATCGATACCTGCCGGCTCGAAAACGGCCTCCGCCATCGGTATCAGTGCCCCCTGTTCAAGCAAGGGTACAAGCTGCTTGCCCATGATGCAGGTGACGTCGGGCACCGTGCCAGCGGCCATGGCAGAGATCACTTTGGTCTCCAGCGGCCATCCCTGCGGCTCGATTACGGCCTGAGCGCCGGTCTCCTCTTCAAATGCGTCGGCGAGCATGTGGTAACGCTCTACGTGGGGATCATATTGCAGACCCCAGAAAGTGTAAGTCCTCCCCTCAATGCCTGCCGGTTGCTCCGCCGCGGCAGACTCCTCACCCATACTCTCCTGGGCGGGCGCGGCGGGAGCACATGCGGCGAGTGCGCCGCCAGCTATAGCGGCACCGCTGAGCCGCAAGAAAGAGCGTCTGCTGATTCGTCTTTGGTTCATCGTCTTTTCTCCTCGCTTGGTCCTTGAGTGACTTGCTGAATTCACGATGGATACATAAGACAATACAGGCGGCAATCTTGGCGACGGGTCTTCTCAGACCCCCCGCAGAGAGGCGATCGGGCGTTCTGCAAGGATTAGATCAAAGCAAGCAAAAGCTCTTTAAAATGGAATGGTCAACGTTCTGGTCTTTGTGTGTCGTTCCCCCATTCATAGAGATGTAATGCGTACCGAACTGGTCGAGATGAAGGGCAAAAACAGCTACAGGAATTGACAGGCTAAATCTGCCAACAGTATACTGGATATGATCGAAATCGTAGCATAGCCCTGGTGGTATTGCAAGCAGTTTTTTTCGTTCAGAACGAGGTTGGCTACGGCTGCACAAACGAACTGGAGTGGCTTGCACACAGCAAAACTCCAGGCTTCACAGCAGCAGGGAATTCCGCACTTCTGAGCAGTCAATCGAGAGAGTTGAGCCCATGTCCGACTGGAGTCATCTTGAAGCATTTCGCGTTGTCCGTCTCAACGCCGTCCTCTCGCAAATGTCCCAATACGAGAGAGACCGCTTCCGCGAGCACCACCTCCATCCCTTCGAAGTGGAAGCCAATACGCCCTCCACGATCATTCCCCGCGTTTCCGACTGCGATGCCATCTTCGTCGTCTCCACCGCGCTGCCCGAGGGTGTTATCGAAAGCCTGAGCCGCTGCCGCGTGATCTCCCGCCTCGGTACCGGGACCGACAAGATCGACGTCGCCGCCGCCACCCGTAAGGGCATCCTCATTACTAATGTCCCCACCTTCTGCGTCCAGGAACAGGCCGATCACACCATGGCCATGCTGCTGGCTCTACACCGCAAACTGCCCCAAATGTCCGCAGCAATGGCGGCCGGAGCCTGGAATGTAGCGCGCCGCCAGGCCTCTGCCAATCAGCGCCTTGAAGGCCGCGTGCTCGGCCTGATCGGTTTCGGCAACTCAGCCCGCGCCGTGGCCAAAAGGGCGCAGGGCTTCGGATATCGCGTTATTGCCACACGCCGCAACATGGCCGCACCCACGGAGGCCGCAGATGAACTGGGCGTCGAAATGATGGGCCTGGAGGACCTGCTCAAAGAGTCGGACGATGTGTCTCTTCACCTGCCCCTGACCGATGAGACGTACCACTTGCTCGACGAGACCATGCTGCGCAAAATGAAACAGGGTGCCTACTTTGTCAACACGTCGCGGGGCGCAATCGTCGACGAAAAGGCACTGGTGGAGCTCTTGCGCGCAGGAACGCTGGCAGGCGCAGGAATCGACACCTTCGAAGGTATCGATGTCTTCGTCGAAGAAGAGAAGCCGCCGGATCACCCTTTGCTCTCGCTTGATAACGTGATTCTCTCTCCCCACGTCGGCGCCATCTCCGAACAGGCAATGCAGGACGTCACAAACGGCGGCATTGCCAACGCGGCGGCCGTCCTGAGCGGATACTGGCCGATTGCCGAAAACCTCGTCAATCGAGGCGTCGTTCCCAGGTTTCCCCTCGCTGATCGTGATGAGTAATCCAACCTGCCCGCACACACCGGCCCGCCGAAAGCGGTTGAGCCACGTGGCCTGACCGCGCATCACGGTTTCGACACTGTTCTGTGCGGAAGGCCTTACTGCAGGATTTTCGCGCTGGATTGGTTACTCGCAGCCTATAATTCAACAGACTACAAAAAAGATTTGCACTGGCTATAAGACCTGTTGTATGGTGCTTTTGAATCGTGGGCAATTGTGCTTTTAGGCGCTATCGATTCAAATTCAGCTTTACTTAGCTTGATGGAGGAGTCAATCCATGACCCACGTGATCTTTGATCTGTGCATACGGGACGGTGCCTGCGTAGAGGTTTGCCCCGTGGAATGCATTATCCCGGGCATGCCCGAAGAGGAATGGCCCTGGTACTATATTGATCCGGAAACCTGTATCGACTGCGGCGCTTGTGTTCCGGAATGTCCGACCGATGCTATTTTGCCAGAAGAAGACTTGCCGGACGAGTACGCCTACACCACTGAACTGAACGCTATGTACTTCGAGGAAGGACCCGGATACGAAGCCCTCGACATGGTCTGACCTCTGTCGACCTCTTTGCGCGGGCCTGCTCTCCTGTGACGCCCTAGGCGCTAATGCCGGTGAAGTCCACGGCCGAAGTCCGCAATTGGCAGGACGACTTCCTTCCGTGTCGGCCCGTTCTATTCGAAACATTGCCCCTGCGCCCGCAGGGGCTTTTCTGTACGCTGACTCTTCCGTAGTCTCAGGAGATAACCAAATGACCGATTCTCGCCAAATGAAACCACCCGACTGGTCAGAAGTGGAGCGCGTCCTGATCATCATGGCGCACCCCGATGACCCCGACTTCTCCTGCGCCGGTTCCGCCATCCAGATGGCCCGTCAGGGCATCGAAGTCACTTACATGATCCTGACCAACGGCGACAAAGGCAACCATAACCCCCTCGTCACCCGCCGCCAGCTGATCCTGATGCGCAAAGAGGAGCAGCGCAAGGCAGCCGCCCTATGCGGGGTCAAGGATGTCCTCTTTATGGACGAGGAGGACGGCTTTCTCCGTCCAACGCCCGAAATCCGTAAACGTGTATGTCGCGAAATTCGCCGCATCCGTCCCC
>JAPPKT010000402.1 GCA_028819675.1 Caldilineaceae bacterium
GCATCGCCGGCGTTCGGTAGCACCCACCGGCGGCGCAAGCCGGGCCGGCCGCTCCTCGTAGGACGCGCCTTCGCCTTCCACTGCGCGCTATAACGCGCCACGGCAAATACTGTCCAGCGGTGGCCGAGCACTCCTGGTGGTCAGTGTGGTTCCGCAGGGGCAACAGTTGGACACGAGAGATCACGCCTTTCGTTTTCTCTCCCCTTTAATCGGAAAATTTTGTTCAGTGACACCTGCAATTCCGAATCTGATCGTTCTTTCTTCTTGAACATATTCAGAAGCGACGATTCCACAGTTTCTCGGCTTCTGCTTTGGAGTTGGCGTTCGATCCATGTCACGCATCAGATTGCGCTATGCTCGTGACTGTCCGGCACACCAGGGACCGTGAAGCGACACAAAGCGTGCGGCAATTGCATGAGCGAGAGGATAGACGCCCGTCGGAACGACACTCACCAGCCCGGAGAGGAAGTGCTGGTATTGCGCCACTACAAACTGAGAAAAGGCTACCACCAAGCGTTCAAGCAGGCGAGCGAACGAGGCGTGTGGCTCGTCTTCGAGAAAATCGGTACGCGGATCGTCGGCGACTTCAGGGTGGTTCATCCTGATGACCGTGGCAGCCCCGAGTACGATGAGAACTACCGTCTGGCCCGTTATGCGAGCTACCAGCACTGGGTCGAGACCCGTCGCCCCCTTGACATGATGGGGAGCGGCCCGCTCCTCGAGCTGTCCCGCATCGGGGGCAGCCGTCGCATGCAGTATGTGCTCGATTCCGACGGAGCCTACTTCATGACGGGCAGGATGATCGAGGACATGCCGTACCACCTGCCTGGCGTCACCGAAGACTACGAGCTTGCGGATGCCGGATCCGCTGACAAGAGGCCGGTCCGTTACGACGTTCCCGTTCCAGGTGAAGCAATTGCGGAGCTGATCTGCTGGAGAGTCGCCAAAGGCGCGTTCGCGGAGTTCGATTCCCTGACGCGGGAAGGAATGCTGCCTGCGATCACCAAAATGGGTGCCCGCGGCGTCGGGATCTGGAAGCTGATCTATCCGGAACCGGCGATTGGCGAAGAGCATGAGGACTATGATGAAATCATGATGATCACGCGCTATGCCAGCTACGAGCACTGGCAGGCATGCAATGACCCGGTGCGCCTGATCGGCAACGGACCGGACTGCCGGGCCCTGATGGACGCCTCCTCACGGCGGGACTCCCTGATCCGGGACCAGTGGCGACGGTTTCTGCAGGGGGAGCTGTATCACAGTCCTCCCACCTACGCGCCACCCTTGGACGAGGACTACCGGCAGGTCTGAGATCTCCAAAGTGGCTAGCCAGGCTAGCCTCCTGGTGGGTGCGGGCTCGCCATGGAAAACCCCATTACACGCGGTGGCCCCCGCAACCAGAAGGACGTCGATACCTTCGAGGAAAACGGCTTGCGGGCGGCGTTCAAATGGGATGCCTCGGACACCTTCGAGGTCACCACAATGGGCCGGATTACGCGTAAATGTTGTCTCCCACCGCTACGCTTGATCAGTCGAACGCGCTTAGCACGGTCTCGTTCAATTCTGCGTAAACCTCCGGATCGTTCGGGATCATGTTAAACGTGAACTCGTCGACACCAGCGTCAATAAAGTCCTGTGCGCGGTCGATCACGTACTGCGGGGGACCGATCATCTTCCAGTCCTGCCCGCCCCTAAGGTCCGCGGCTTTCTGTTCGTCGTTTACGATGTGTATTGGTACCTGTACGGTCTTGCGAATCTCGGACGGGTCACGGCCGACGGTCTCACAATGCCGTTTTAGTACGCCGCTTAACCGCTTCACCTCCTCGGGCCCGTTACTTATGTTCATGATGTCGCCGTACAAGGCGAGTGTACGGAGGGTGCGTTTCTCACCCCCGCCGCCCACCATAATGGGCGGGTGTGGCTGTTGCACGCTCTTGGGCGCAAAAGGCGCCCGGTTCAGTTTGTAGTACTTACCATCGAAGTCGACGAGGTCCTCTGCCATGAACAACGTCTTCAGCAGCTTGCACGCTTCCTCGAGGCGGTCGCTGCGTTCCCTCATCGACGGGAACTCCCAGCCGTAAGCCTGGTGCTCACGCACGTGCCAAGCGGCACCGATGCCGATCACCAGGCGTCCATTCGAGATGTGGTCAACAGTGGCAGCCATCTTCGCCATGAGTGCTGGGTTGCGGTAGGTATTGCCGGCCACGAGCAGGCCAAGACGCAAACGCTTGGTCACTGCGGCGGTGGCGCAGAGCAACGACCACCCTTCGAATGTCGGGATCTTGTCGTGCTCCAAAACCTCGTCAGTATGGCTCACTGGCGGCACGAAGTGATCGTAAAACCACACGCTGTGCCAGCTGCCCGCCTCCATGGTCTCGAGGACGGCCGTGATGTTTTCCCAACTTGTTGCTGAGTTGTGTAGCTGTGAACCAAATTTGATGTTTCCTCCTGTTCCCCCGATTAGCCTCATGGAACATCCTTGTTCCAGGGGATGATCACCTGCGATAGTGGACCTGCACGCCAAAGGTCCGGGGACGCCCAAGGTGATAGCCAAGCGAGGTGTTCTCGTGGACGATCTTCTCATCGGCGACGTTGCGCACGTAGGCCGACAACATCCAGTTGTCCCGGTTCACCAGGAGTTTAATGTCGGTGGTCCGGTAGGCGGGCTTCACGTATCTAGGATTATTGAATGCGATCTCCAATGATTCGGCGACCCCATAGGTATCCACCCGCGCCGTGGCATCCATGCCGAAAAGGTCGAAATCATAGGCAAGCGACGCGTAGTAACTGTCATCGGGGGCATTGCTCATTCGAGTGCCGGGCGTTATACCACGCCCAAAGGAACTGAAGAGCTCGGAAGCCGCCTCAGCGACGCTATTGAGGTGGGCCCTGAAGCTCTTATCGCCACCGAATGTGAGGAGAAGGTTATCGGTCAGTGCCAGTCGAACCTCCAGTTCCAGGCCTTCACTCTCGGCGTCGCCGGCGTTGATCCCATATGACACCCTTCGGCGGCCGGGGAGGCCTCTGGGGAATTCGTCCCCTATGCGGAGAACATAATCCTCATACGCCATGCGATACAGGGAGCCGGTGAAGCTCATGCGACCGCCCAGTACCGTTGCCTTGATGCCGAGTTCAGTGTTTTCAACAAAGTCACTCTCGGCGGTCCGGAAGCCGATAGTGCGATCGATTTCCGCTTGCGCCACTGTGCGAGTCCCCTCATCCGTGTCTGGATCATTGACTGCCTCACCCAGTTGTGCAACTTTGGTGACGAGCCGGTGATTGATCTGACCGGGACGAAAACCCTCAGAATACGTGGCGTAGATCATCCAGTCCTCGATCGGTCGCCAGGTCAGCACGACCTTGGGAGATTCGATGTCGATCGACTTGGTGCGGGAGACGAGCGGATCCACTTTCGAGTCGATGCCGGTTCGCGCAACATCCAAAGCGTGGTCCACCTCCGCGAGGCGCAGCCCGAGCTGGATCTCCCACTGATCACTCACACGGTAGCTGGCTTCGCCGTAAATGGCCTGCTCCTTAAAGCCTAGATAGTTGTTATTTCCCACACCAAGGCGATTGTTATACCACGGTACGATCTGGGCCTGATCCTCGACGGGGACGTCGGGAAAAAAGCCAAGTATCCACCGGCATTTATCGAGGGCGGCGTGGGCCGGGGAGCCGCCGCCTTTGTAGCAAGGGGCGACCTGCCCCAGTTGCGAATCATCATCCTTGAAGTAAGCCCCGAGCGTCCACTGCAGCGGGCCATCGGTATTGGAAATCAAACGGAATTCCTGAACGATCCGTTCGGTCAAGCGATACCTAATGTGTGTAATGCCGGTGGCGGACACCGTGTTCGGCCCGCACACCGACAATTGCCCGAAACAGCGAAACCGGTTAACCAAAACGGCCCCCTCGGCTAGACCTAGTTCTAGGGCTGCGTTGGCTTCCCGTTCGAAATAAGACGTGGAGGAAACCAGATCGGCAAAAGGCAATTCCGGACGGTCTCCCAAGTCGTGCGGTCCCGGGCCTCCGAATACCAGGGGGGCGACTTCCTCTTCAACACCAACGGCTGGCAACTCTACGGCC
>JAPPKT010000437.1 GCA_028819675.1 Caldilineaceae bacterium
AGAAATGCTGACGGTACATTCCCCCCAGGCAGACCGTACACAGAACATGGCTTAATAGTTACCTAAAGTCTTAGTTTCGACAGCATTGCCCGCCATCCTGACGTCCTTGGTTTGCCCAATCGACCTTGCAACGGACTTTCGCCGTCGGTCCTGTTTCTTTTCTCCGTTTCTCTGGCTCCGGCTATTGCCAAAATCGAGTTCTACCGGATCGTAGCACACGACGGCCGCGATTACTCCCCGCAAATTCGAAGGTGCCTGTCTGAAAGAATCCACAGCTCAATCCTGTGGATTCCTTCTTTGTTCAGGTCAGAATAGGCAATCGACTTCCGGTCCTGGACCGCCGCCGCTTTAACATGACAGTTGAGTGCTGGCCGTGTCCTGTCTGGAAAGGACACCCTTCCGGTCACGCAATCACCTAGGCGTAGGCATTGCAAGGAAGGCTGGGGTTCGGCCAGGGCGTCAAGGCCAAGGGGCGGTTGCTTCTGTCCGCCAAGTTCTGGAATACGGCTCCTGTGTCCCGATTCTGGGGTACAAAGGTGGCAAGGTAGAGATCGCCGCAGGAGCTCAGGCTGATGTTGGTGAAGACGGAATAGGCAACCGGCCCATAGATGCCGTGCGTGTAGAAGTGGCTGCGCAGTCGGCTATTGTCGTCTTCAACGCGTCGGCGGCTGGCGGCCCATAGCATTTGGAAGTCGGGGTAGGCCGACAGTGTGGTAAAGAGATTGCGAAAGCGGTTCGTATGGCGATACCGCAGTGTCATGACCCGCCACTGACGCATGTTGGCAAGAGCAATGGCATGCCAGCCGCCACCCAACACACGGCGAATTGGCGCATCCGGTGCAAGCAAGAGTGAGAGGATATTGACGTTACCGGCGGAACATCTAGCCGCGTTGAACTGTGACCAATTGAGCTTGTGAAAATCGAGGACGGCGCGATTTGCGCCGACCAGATCGCCGAACGAATCCATGAGGAATGCGGGTGTACAAAGCGTGCCGAGCGTTGTCCAGACTTGAGCGAAGACTTCCTGGTGATTGAGGTCGGCGCGCACGATCGCGTCGTCCGTAATTTCGCTGGCCATGGAGAAGAATTCGCGGCGTTCCATCGACGTAAGTCTGAAGACGCGCGCCAGTTCCTGAAGCGTTCCCCTGTCCAGCCGCACCTGGCTGCCCCTCTCGATCTTGCCCACAATTCTTGTCGTCAGCCCGGTCTCCTCTGCCAGCCTCTCCTGGCTCCAGCTGTTGCCGCTATTGAAATCGATCTGCTCCTTTCGCAAGGCGGCAACGACTTTACCGAACATTTTCCGTTCCACAGCTTCCTCCGCTGTCTACTGCCAGACACGTCGCTGTGTTCTGGCGTCACATTCTACTAAAGATTGTATCACCTCAGAAGGCATCTTCAAGTGAGCAATCTCCCAAAATAGAACCTACGATCTCCCGAAATCGGTACATTCTGTAGGAAAGACGTCGCCAGTGAAGGTTACACAAATTCGAAAGCAGTTTCGACAGTTCTGTTTCGCTGCATGAGAGATTCTCGGTGGCATTTCAGCACCGGGACAGTCAGTCAGAAAGGTTTGCGATATATGGTCAGGCAACTCCTGAGCGTTGGGATCGCGCTGTTTCTCACAGCCTGTGTGCCAATTCCTGCAGAGCCGCCGCCAGCATCGGAACAATCGGGGCTGTGTGTCTCAAATGAACGCGCGCTGTTGATTGGAGAGACGGTTGAGACCGAGCCGTCTGCCGATTTGCCTGGCTACATTGATATCGTAGGCGCGGAATCCAGGTTGCGCGACCAGGTCCTGACCGTCGTCATTCATCTCAGAGATATCCCTGAAAAGCTAACCATCCACAGAGACGGTGTGAAAATCAGCCAAGTAGAATATTCTTGGATGGTTTCGGTTTCCGAGAGTGGACATATTGAGCCTTGGGCAGATGAAGTTGAAAAGTTTACGCGGTTTAAACACAGTCTGATGACCGCCCACGTGGCGGACAGAGTCGATCCCTTGTTACTGAAATCCGCTGCCATTGTGAGCTTGGCGAGTTCAAACGTATTCTTGCTAGAGCGATATGAAGACAGCGAGGGGGAATGCGACTGGTACGCTAAGTCTATTTGGAAGGCACGGGACCGATGTCTCACATGAAAGAGACACGCTGACAGTGACAGGATATGTCCCGGGCATAACGAGCAGTTCATTGATCGTAATCGAGACTTATGACTACTTTGACGGTTAGGACAGAATTCATTGCGATACGGCAAAGGTTGTGGCACGGCAGAAAAACGTGAGTGAGCTTGAAACTGCGTCTGCGCAACCGGCTTCTGCCAGAGCCGAGTTGAACGACCTTGCGACAATACTGGCGAGAATGGATGGATCAGAGAGTCCGGAAGAGTACGTTGCCTTCCTGCGCGAGTTTTCGGACTGTTTTCTGAGCAACTTGACGGCGAGAGAGAGGGTAGAGGGCCTGGGCGAAAGTCGTAGCGGGTTTGTCATCGCGCCTGCCCAGATAACGGCCGTAACGCTGTTTCAAGCGGGAATATTTGCGGTCGTGGGACAGTCCGGAAGAGGGCGGGGCGTTGAGCGGGACGACGCCTCGCCTCGCTCAGTGAATATGCTTGAGCTACTGGAAGGAGCTGTGGCAACTTGAAAAGGTAGCAGGTAGCAGCTCAGGTTCTGAGGATTAGGTATCAATAGCTCCAGTGGTCAGGCGGCGCAAGGGATAGAGCCCTGTTCGACCATCCGCCAGTTGCCAGCAGTCAATCCCCTCTTCACATTCAGGCCCCCCGAAACAACCCCGCTTTTTGAAGGCCCAGTTGCCCTGGAGTAGAATATTCCTTGCCCTGGGCATCTCGACGGGCTTCGGTTCGGCTTCCCAACTATCGCAGGAAAGAACGACAGCCAAGGAATCGTGCTTTTTACGTTGCACTCAGCGGCCGCAGAGAGGCTGGCGGCCGTCCAGACTCACTCGCGTGCTTCTCTGACCGGCACGCTGAGCGCGGGTGCAGGCTATCAGCGCTTTCTGTGCGTCCTGATACTGCTGGGAATCGGTCTGCGCCTGGTAATGCTGGACCGCTTTCGATTTCACCAGGATGAAGCGCTGTACAGCTATTGGGCGCTGCGCTTTCTGCATGATGATCCCCAGTTTCTGGAGCAGTGGATCGACAAACCGCCGCTGTTCATCTGGCTGCTCGCATACTGGTTCCAAGCTTTTGGCGCATCTGAGGCCAGCGCTCGGCTTCTGAATATCGGCATCAGCGTTCTCACGATCCCTATCGTCGCAGCTATAGCAAAACGAGCATGGACGCCGGCTGCCGGCTTGGTGGCAGCGACCGTGTTTGCTCTGAATCCGTTTGCCATCAGCTATAGCCCGACGGCGTTCACCGATCCCTTGATGGTGCTGTCAGGCGTCTGTTCGCTCTACGCCGCACAGAGCTCGCGCCCTTTCCTGGCCGGACTTTGCCTGGGCGCAGCGATAATGACCAAACAGCAGGGGGTCTTCTTTGTACCGTTAACACTGGCCGTTCTCATAGCCGGGCACCCGAAAGCCAGGGCGAAAGCGGCAGCGGGCCTGCGCGTCGCCGGCGGGGTGGCCCTGGCGGTGCTGCCGATATTGTATTGGGACAGCCTGCGTTGGGCCGTGGCGCCTTCGCCCTGGGACCTGGGCGTGCGCAACTATAGTGCGCTTGATCTGCTCTCGGTGGAGGAGTGGTCGGACCGCGTCGTGCGCATCGCCGACCTGCTCTGGTACCTGACAGCCAGTGATTTCATTTGGATGGTGCTGCTGGCTGCTTTTGTGCTGGCGGCAGCGAATGTGCCGCGGGCAGATTTGGCGCTGTCGAAGCGAAGTTCAGTTCTTGCGGTCATTCTGTGCGGATGGACCGGCCTGTACCTGGGCATCCATACGGCTTTCAGTATTCCGGTTTGGGACCGCTATTTTCTGCCACTTGCGCCGGCCTTCGCCATCCTTTGCGGATGGCTGGGAGCGAGGATACTGTCGTCCGATTCCAGCCTGTGGCGACAGATAGTTGTCGGGCTCTGGCTTGTGCTCTTGCTGCCGGGCGGCGTGCAGGCGGCCAGGG
>JAPPKT010000260.1 GCA_028819675.1 Caldilineaceae bacterium
CCGACCGCCCAAATGCGAGGAGAGGAGTGAGATAACTTCGTTCAGCGTCGCGAACCTACTATGGCTGAGTAGTCAGGGTTTAACTGACAGAGTGCCTCTTGGGTACCCAGTAACTTTCTTGCCAGCGCGGGCGTCAGTCCATTCAGTGGACCAGCCCGTCCTGATGCACAGGAGATTGGTTTGCACGCCATAGCTCCGATTGGGACTGGATGGTCGCGGGCAAGAGCATAGACCGTCGCAGCCTCAACGATCGGACCGAAGGGATGGGGGAGGCAAGAGGCTTTTGTCGCAAGTAGAGGCCGGAAAACGGTGACGCGTTTTCCCTTAGTGGCCGGATGGCTGAATTTGGACGCGCCCCAGGGCGGTCTCCGGCTGCCAGACGCCCACTTCGACAGTTGGTGTAGACGTCTCCAGATCGTAGACGACAAGACGCAGTTCGTATGCGCCTGCGGCCAGCTCGTTTGGTATTTCAAGGTCAAAGACTGTACCGACCGGTTGTGACGTCCACAAACTCGTGGTAAGCGGATATTCCATCGGCTTCCTCAAGACACGATCATCCTGAAAGACCAGAGCACCATCATCACTGTAGAGGCGTAAGGATACCGAATAATCAGCCGCGACTTTCGAAGCTGTCGTCCACAACATGCCGACCAGAAGAGAGCGATGCTGCTCTGTGTCGAGCCCCGGCTGTTCTGTTGCTCTTTTCTTACTCGAACCCAGGGCAAGCCCTTCCAAAGTGATGCCTGCATCGTAGACGACAGGTTGCGGCAGGTCTTCGAAGAGAACCCATGGACGATCATAGGAGACGTCCACGTAGGAGTCGACATAGATGTCGTCGAAGTATTCAGTGCCGGCATATGTTCCGTGCTTGTCAAGAAGTATGGTGAGAAAGTTGGCTCTGAAGTTTGCCCGCCACTCAATCGTTGGAGACCAGTCCACCCAGTTCACAACTTTCACGGTGGAAACGGTCCTCATTTGTGTCAGCAACGTTTCGGTCTGATGGTCGAGGTCTGGCACAGCAGAAAAGATCCTCATGACCGGAGTTGCCCCTTGGTACAGATAGTCAAAGGCATCGTGTCTATGGGCGATGAAGTAAACTGTATCTTTCTCCGCAGGCCGTTCGTTCAATCTCTGGGCAAAAACCGGCCAGATCATATCGTAGTGGCTGGGACTGACGGCCTTTCCCTTGTCGAAAACGGCTCGAAAGGTGATTGTTGCCTGAATCAGAATTATGACGCCAATGGTGGTGCCGAAGATCCACGGCAGGATTTTCGCTCTCCCGGCCATACGAGATTCTATCCACAGAAAGGTCTCCCACAGACCGACGGCCACAAGCAGATAGATAGCCGGCACCGCGCCGACCATGCGCATTGTGCTCTTTGCATCGGACAGAAATGCCGGCATGAACAGAAGGCCCACCCAAAGCAACAGGAGAGGGTATGCCGGGCTACGGTGCCACTGCCGGATCGCGATTCCAACGCCCAACCAAAAAAAGAGCGCTTCCCATACATTGAGCGTGACAGCATGTTCAAAGGGGGAACAGCAGCCCGCCAGGAGGCGAAAACTGAACGAGTTCAGGACGTCCCAAACATTGGTGGCCAAGACTTCCGCCAGAGTCGTCACAGGGGCGCCTTGAAACTTGCGAAAGATGAAGACGGTCTGGATGCGATCGTTGAAGAAGAGGTCGGGGTTTCGAATGTAGTGGAAGAGAATTGGCGCAGCGACCAGCCCGGCAACGCCGGTGAAAGCGGCCGCCCAGGGTAGCTCAGCCTGCAATCTCTTCAGGGACATGGAACGATATGGCAACAGAAAACTGATTCCGAGGAAGAGGAAGAGCAGGGGAACAAAACGCGCGGGATAATATATGTAGGGCAGTAACCCCGCGCATGCGCCCGCCAAGCCGATTCCCCACCAACGCCGCCGTGTCCAGCCCCACCACAGAAGAGCCAGACATAGCGCAAGAAATAGTGGGAGAAGGCTGCCCCGATAGGCAGTGCGTCCCATGACCGTCTGGCCAAGCGACACAGCCAGAAGACCGGCACCAATGGCCCCAACTGCCAGGCTGCGCCGCCTGGTCTCCCGCCCATTCTCTCCCCATTCAGAGAGCAGTCGACCAAGCCAAAAGACGATCAGGACGGTAGTTGCGCTGGCCAGGGCTGTGGGCAGACGAAGTGCAAGCGGCGTGCGACCCAGGAACTTGGTAGCCAGCGCAATCAGATAGACGCCCAGCCCTTCCTTGTCTCCAAATGTCAAGGCATGTTCACCCTGAAGCACCTGGAGGGCATATATTCCGTTCCAACCTTCGTCGAACTTCAGCCCGGGCTCGAGTTCGTGCAATCGATAGAGACGCAAGAACAGGGCGACTACAGTGAACACCAAAAGAACCAGGAAAGGCGTTAGCTCAAACCTGTTTGTCTTGAATCGGAACATTTGAGGGGGGTGTCGCAGATCAAAGGGTGCAGGATGGAGAGGTCAGGCGGGGCCGATGGTCTTTCGGCACCGGCCGCCTGCCTCCTTGCTCTGGCACCTGCGGCATTAGGCTACGGCGGCGGCGAAGAGCGCCTTGAGGTAGCCGATGGAGTAGGCCCAGCCGACGTCGCGGGTCTCGTTGTCACCGGGCAGGTCGGGAATGTGATCGGGGTTGATGTAGCCGCTGAAGCCGACGTTGCGCAGTTCGCGCAGGATGCGGGCCATGTTGAGGTCGCCGTCGTCGAGGAGGGTCTCTTCGAAGCCGCCGGCGGTGGCCAGGCTGCCGCGCACGTTGCGCATGTGGAGCATGAAGAGTTTGCCCTTGCGGCCGTAGTTGTTGATCTCGTCGATCACGAGTGAGCTGCCGCCGGCCTCGGAGCGGGTGCCGATACAGTAAACGTAGCCGACGTTGGGGCTGGGGAAGGCGTCGATGATGCGGTGGAAACCGATGCCGCCGAAGGGCGTGTCGATATTGGGCGTATCGGAGGGGTGGACGGCCAGCTTGATGTCGTACTCCTCGGCGATGGGGGTGAGGCGCTCGAAGGCGTGGCAGAAGCGGTCCCACCAGCGCTCTAGTTCGGCGCGCGAGGGGATGTCGTGAGGTCCCTGCACGAGTGTTTCGGCGCGGGCGAGGTAGCCGCCGCGGTGCCTGGTGCGGTACTGCTCCATCATCTGCGGGAAGACGTCGCCCTCGACGCGCTGACGGGCGATGGGGATGCGTGCCTGGCCGTAGACTTCGAGGGCTTTGGCGGCGTTGTCCAGTTCATCTTCGGCGCCGACGCGCTCATCGATGAAGGTATGTGTGAGGGTGGGGAGGGTGACGCGATTGATGTCGATGCCGAAGGAGCGTACCCGCTTGCGCAGCGCCTTCACTGCATCCAGGTCCGGGTAGCCCTGTTCGGTGACGCCGGGCATGTCGGCGTCGCGTCCGAAGTCGATGGCGTCGGCGCCGAGGGCGACTTTTTGGCGGAGCCACTGGTCGGTTATTTCGGCGTTGTGTTTGAAGATTGAGACGCGTAGCATTTCTTGATCCTTATTTGGAGACTGGCGCGGCGGCTCCATCCGGTGGCTAATACTGGCTGGAACGTCCGCGCAGGGAGAGAATGGGAGCCCGTCATAGCGCGTTCACATGGCGTTATGACAGGGTGTTCAACGATCTGAGAGCGTGTTTTCGGCTTTGGCGAATGAAAGCATCTGCGCGTTGACCTTGTCGTACGCCCGGCGGGTGAAGCTGCAGACCAGGGTGCCGAACAGGTCGAAGATGACGGCTCGATAGGGCATTCTGTTACTCAAGGCGTATTCTGCGATTTACGAGGTGAAGAAGTCAAAGACGTTGGCCAGGTTGGAGGTGCTTGATTTGTAGATCTCAGTGTACTGGCAGCGGGTGCAGGTGACGGTGGTGAATTTCTTGTTCTGGACGTCGAAGATTTTGGCGAGTGTGCCGCCGGTGGCCTGGAAGATATCGGTTTCGAATTCGAGGTTTTCGCATTTGGGGCGGGCCCAATTTTCGTGGGCGCATGTTTCTAGTCTTCATTCTCTTGCGGTAACTACTAAGCCTGAATGGTGTCAGGGATGAATGGTTGGTCAAGGAAGGCGT
>JAPPKT010000499.1 GCA_028819675.1 Caldilineaceae bacterium
CCCAAGTATAAGCCTGACTAAATGTTGGAGTGCGCCTATCGGCGACTCGCCCCGCCAAGTGGCAAAAAAGTCACCGTTCAACGCAGGTATGGCCGGGGATTCCTTTCCACCTCGGCCAGAAGCGTGTCGACGTAGCCTCGGATCCCAAACAGCCGGCAAGCTGCGGCGCCGACGCGTCCATGCTTCGGTCCCCCTGAACGCTCCCAGAATACGCCCAGTTTGACACGATCCAGGGCTGGGAATGCAGGCTCCCGCTCTGCATCCCGGCTCCGGGCGCGCAACGTGTGCCAGTACATCGCCTCGACCAGATGAACGTAGGTCGAAGTGTAGTAATCCACGCCCAGCATGAGCAGCTTTCCACCCGACTTATACGCCCTGAACATGGGCGAATGCAGACCGAAAGTCTTGCCCCACGGCTTGCGGTCCCAATGGGAACCGTACCCCTCCTCACGAAGATGCCCGGCGACAAACTCTTCCGCCCCTCTTCCCCGTGCCGCCACCGAATGTGAGTAGTGGTCTGAACGGTAGACGCCCGGCAGCTGTCGAAACTGCTCCGTTATCCATCCGACCGTAGATGGTGTGCTGTTGATGTCCCACGTTTCCGGCCGCAACTCCCACGTCACCAGATTGAAGGAGGGCATCAGCAACAGGCCTTCCGGACCAGTCGCGTCTTCCAGGGCCTGGATCACGCTTTCAGCCCTACCCTCCACCGGCCCTAGTGACTTGAATGAGGAGTGAACAAAGAGGGTATCGCCCGCCTCGACGCCAAGTCGCCTTAGGTCGCAAGTCAGATTGCAGCTGTTATATGGGGGCATGGCAAGAGAACTGTTCGGTCGACGCCGCTATGGTGCAAAGGCCGCCCAGACATCCATCACCCAATCTTGGCGCGTCCCGCCTTGGACCGAGTCGAAGCAGACCTGTTGTTCATCTTGGTTCCAGCGAAGAGGCATGCCGCAACGGTTTCTCCAGCACCGAACGAGCGATGGCCGTCGTTTTCGCATTCAATTCAAAACGGTGAGCGCGATGTGGGGTCGATTATGTAGTTTCAGTCAGGTAAGTGAGGCTTTTCTTGCGCCTGATTTCGTCTTCGGACATTGAAGCGACCAACGTGCCCCAATATCGCGGCGGCGTCCCTGGTTCGCCGGTAAACTCGAAGCCTTCCTCGCCCAGGCGTAAACTGCTTCCTTCCAGTCCTCCATAGCCCAGAGCATTGCGTGTGGCGATCATCTCCTGGACTGCCGCCAGTGCCCGCTCGTCGAACAGGCCCAGCCTGTCTTTCAGTTTCTGAATCCTGTCCTTTTGGCCGTAGCACTGGTATTGCGTTTCCGCGTTCAGATAATGTATGTAGAATGTGCGGCGCAGGTCCCCTGTGCGGTTGCCGGCCGAGCCGTGCGGCGCCGAAATGCAGTGGAAACTGACATCGCCCGGCTCCATCTCCACCGGCACCGCGCCCAGCTCCTCGAACAAAGCGTCCTCTGAGAAATTCTCCACCTCCACGTGGCCGACCAGGTGGTGCCCCGGAATCACCCACACGCAGCCATTTTCAATCGTTGAGTGGTCCAGATAGATGTCGGCATCGATGTTTGGAACTGGATGCGTCTCAGTCCATTCAGGATCGCCGTAGGGTGGGTCCTGGTGCCAGTGAATGGGCAAGTCCCCTTCAGGAATTTTGCAGACAAAGGAGTCGACCACCGGCATGAAAGGATGCCCGATTAGCTGACCAAAACAGGTCAACAGCGTCGGGTTAACCGTCACCGCCTGGAAAGCCGGGTCGCGGTCCCACATCCTTTCGCTTCTGAAGTAGGTCGGGATTCCCTGGTTATTGGCGCGGTAGCGATGCTCGGTCTGGGCTCTATCCGCCATCCCTTCTTCTACCACGCGATCGGCTGCGGCGCGCAGAGCCGCCAGCTCCTCGCCCTGAATGACGCACCTGGCTACGATGATACCGTCGCGGTGAAACCGATCGATCTCTGCCTGTGTGAACACGCTTCTACCTCCCACTCAAGAAAGCATCACGTTCTCTTGCCTTCTCGCCTCTGATGGGAACGAAACAAGGGTGGGAGCAACCCACCTGCCTACTTGCTACAAGTGTGCAGAGTGGCCCCAATATAAGAAGCCTGCTGGAGGCAGAAGGGATATCGGAAATGAAGCCCGATCCACCAAAGCCCGCAAGCGGGATGCCCGATGGTTCGCCTGCATTACGCTGCCGGCGTCAAAAAGGTTAGACTCTTCTTGCGCCTGATCTCGTCCTCGGACATGGCGGCGATCAGTGGGCCCCAGTGTCTGGGCGGTGTCCTCGGTTCGCCCGTGAACTCGAACCCTTCCTCCATCAGCCGTACACTGCTTCCTTCCAGTCCACCGTAGCCCAGCTCCACGCGTGCATCGATCATCTTCTGGGCTGCCGCCAAAGCCCGCGAGTCGAACAGACCGCGTTCCTTCTCCAACTGCTGGACGTAGCCAAGGTGCCCGTAGCACTGCTCCTGTACCTCGGCGTTCATGTAATGCACGTAGAACGTGCGCCGCAGATCACCAGTGCGGTTGCCGGCCGATCCGTGTGGAGCAGAGAGACAGTGGAAACTGACATCGCCCGGCCCCAACTCGATCGGCACCGCACCCAGCTCGTCGAAAAGCATCTCCTCCGAATAATTCTCCACCTCAACGTGGCCCACCAGGTGGTGTCCCGGAATCGCCCACACGCAGCCATTCTCAACTGTTGAATGGTCCAGGTAGATGTCGGCGTCGATGTTGGGGATCGGATGAGTATCCGGCCAGTCCGGGTCGCCGAACGGCGGGTCCTGATGCCAGTACACCGGCACATCACCTTCCGGAATCTTGCAGACGAATGAGTCGACGATCGGCATGAAGGGGTGTCCGACCAGCTGACCGTAATGCGCCAGCAGCGATGGATTCGCCGTCACCGCCTGAAAAACCGGGTCCCGGTCCCACATGAACTCGCTGCGGAAATACGTGCGCGATCCGTCCGGGTTCGGCCGGTAGCGGTGCCCCTCTTCATCGACGCCTGCCATCCCCTCCTCCATCACCCGGTCTGCCGCCTCCCGCAGCGCGGCCAGCTCCTCGCCCTGTATCACTCCCTTCGCTACAATGAACCCGTCGCGATGAAACTGATCGATCTCAGCTTGCGTGAACATTAGTCTTCACTCCCCAAGTAAAGTTCTCTGCGCCTCTTGGATTATACCGGCTAGGCATGGGCAGCGGCTGTGGCCGCATTGCCTCTGCGCTCCCTGCGCCTGTCCCGACCTCAGCCCTTCAGCCCGGTCATTACGACTCCTTTGACAAAGTAGCGCTGCAGGGCGAAAAAGACAAGAATGACCGGAATCACCATAGCCGTCGAAGCGGCCATAAGCCAGTCCCAGCGAGCGCGCCCGCCTGCAGATCCAAACGCGCCAACGGCCGCCCGGAACAGCGCAAGCCCAAGGGCGACCGTGTAGTTCTCCGGCGAGTTGAGATAGAGCAGCGGCCCCATGAAATCGTTCCAGCCATCGATGAAAGTAAAGATAGCCACCGCGATCAGGCCCGGTTTGGCCAGCGGCATCAGAATGCGCGCATAGATGGCGTACTCGTTACAACCGTCGATTCGGGCCGCATCCGCCAGCTCCTCTGGGATGGTGCGGAAGAACTGGCGCAACAAAAAAATGTTAAACGCACCGCCTCCGAAGAACCATGGTACCGTGAGAGGAAGAAACGTGTCGATCCACTGGAGACGGGCAAAGAGTACATAGGTCGGCACCATCAGAACAATATAGGGCACCATCATCGTCGCAAGCACTATGCCAAACCAGATGTCGCGTCCCACAAAGCGCAGCCGCGCGAAGCCATAGGCACAGAAAGAGGCCGAAAGTAAGACCGCGGCCTCACGCACAATGACAATAATCACTGTGTTCTTGACGTAAATGTGGAACGGCATCGCATTCGGGTTTGCCAGCGCTTCGGGATAATTAAGCCAGCGTATCGGGTTGGGGATTATCTGGGGCGGAAACTGAAAAATGTGAAGTTCGTGCTTCAGCGAACTGCTTACCATCCACAGGAA
>JAPPKT010000242.1 GCA_028819675.1 Caldilineaceae bacterium
CGACAGTTGAACCGCCGACGGCTACAGTGTCACCTGAACCGACTGCTACAGCGACTGCAACGCCAGAGTTAATCAGGTTGCCCGCCAAAGTAGAGACGCCGGCAGCGACCGCATCGCCAGGACTGACGGCTACATCAACTGCGACGTCGGAACCGACTGCTACAGCGACTGCGACGTCAGAGCCAACCAGGTTGCTCGCCAGGGTAGAGACGCTGGCAGCGACGGCGGCAGAACCGACGGCCACAGCGACCGCATCACCAGAGCCAATCAGGTTGGCCGCCAGGGTAGAGACACCGGCACCGGCAGCGACGGCGACGGCGATAGCTGTTCCGGCGGCGCCGCAGAATGTGCGGGCGAGCGTTGAAGGGGATAAGGTGACACTGACCTGGGACGATCCCGGGGACGGCAGCGTGACCGGCTACCGGATCGAACGCCGCGGAGAGGACCCGGCGGACCCGTTTGTGACGCTTGTGGAGGACAGCGGCAGTGCGTCAACGCAGTATGTGGACAGTTCGGCGGCGCCGGAGATCGGGTACGTCTACCGGGTGCGGGCGATCAGTGCGGCGGGTGCGAGTGAGCCGTCCGCGGAGGTTGGCGTTAACCCACTGCCCGCGCCAACGGCCACGCCAACGGTCGCGCCAAGCGATCCGGACAGAGGTGTGCTGGTTGCGCTCTACAATGCGGCGGACGGGGACAACTGGACGATGCGCACGAACTGGCTGAGCGACAGACCGATTGGCGAGTGGTACGGCGTCACGACGGACGGCGACGGTCGCGTCACCGGGCTGGCCCTCAGCGACAACGGTCTGAACGGTTCGATACCGGCGGCTTTAGGCAGTCTCGACAGCATGGCATGGCTGGACCTCCGTCGTAACCAGTTGAGCGGTTCGATACCGACGGCGCTGGGCGATCTCAGCAGCCTGTCGCATCTGTACCTTGACGGCAATCCGTTGACCGGATGCGTGCCGCACGGGCTGCGCAGCGTGACGTCGAACGACTTTGCCGAGCTGGGGCTGCCGTTTTGTCAACAGGCACCGGCATCCATGTCAGGGCAAGCGCGTCTAATTACGGCTGCCAGCGTGGATGGAAGTTCGCCAAAGAGAAAGTCAACCATTTTGGAAAGCTTTGTCCGTCCGCCAGTTGTCGATGGATTGCGGCCGAAAGACCGGTCTCCGGTCACCAGCCATCAAGACCGCTTGCGATCGCGCACTACAGGGTTGCATAGTGCGCGGCGTTTTTCCGGGCCAGACCCGATTCAGGCAGCGTTACAAGGGCTTGCGAATTAACGTGCGTTCAAACCGAGGGCGCGTCCCTGGGAAGATGCCGGGCGTTTTAGGGTTCCGGCCTATGGGAGTCGTGGCGTCTGGAAAGGAACGCTATGCGGTGAAAACCCGCCGAAAGTTGACGGAACGGGCGCTTGCGGCGACAATTTGCGCGGGCGGGAGGCAGTACGCGTGATTTCGTGGAACGGAGGCTCCGGTCGTAACAGGGTATAGGAATTTCCGCCGACATGCGCCGGGCGGCAGGCGGCCCGTTCATGCCGGCGGGCGTTCCCGTGTTGTGCCAGGCCGGGGAAGTGCGGGCGATAGTGAAGCGGTTTTACCACACACTATTGGATAGGAAGTGGTTCTATCGCGATCGGAATTTCATATTGCGTCTGGCGGGGCAGGCGCTTATTTTTGCGGCGGTGCTTCACTTTTTTTTGCAGCGGGGCAGGCTGCCAGGGCCGATGCTTCTGGCTGGGGTGTTCCTTTTCAGCGTTCATTTCTGGCACAGGACGGGGGCCTACACGGTCGTGCGGCTGCATCTCTATATGGCGATACAGACGGTGGTTGCCGGTCTGATGGCGTTCCAGGATTTTGTTTTTGCCTATCTGTTTCTGGTCCTTGTGGGGCAGGCGGTGCTCATGTTCAGGTTGCGAAGCGCTCTAATCTGGGCTGTTGTACTGTATTTGAGCGTCCTGGCGGTGAACTGGCTTCATCCCGGAGACGGACCGCTAATGCCAGAGGTCAGAGCGCTTCTGGTCACTGCAGGGATGGTGGTCGCGGGCGTCCTGGGAGGCAGCATGGCGCAGGCGAGACGTGCCCAGGACAAGGTCCAGAGCCTGTTTGCCGAGTTACGTGACGCCCATGATCAGCTGCAGGGGTTTTCTGAACAGTCCAGGCGGCTGGCCGTGGCACACGAGCGCGACCGGCTGGCGAGGCGGTTACGCGATTCGCTGGGGCAGAGGTTGACGGCGTCGATTGTGCAGCTGGAAGGCGCGAGCCTGTTGATGGAGGCGGACCCGCAGCGAGCGGCGGGGATGGTCGAGAAGGCGCGGGCCCAACTCGGCACAGGCCTGGACGACCTGCGCAGTACGTTTCAGGGGTTAGGCCGGTCCGATCATTTCGATGCCGCAACGGCCGAGGCGGCCGAGTCAGATCCGGGGATGGAGAGCGAAGAGAGCTGAAGAGAAGGGCGCGACATGGGGCGGGCGCCCTGTTCAAGCCGGCGGGAGACCAGGTTTTGCATCATGTTGGAGAGATTGTGAATGGGTGTGAAGCGGCTGACGCATAGATTGTCGGATGAGAAGCGGTTTTATCGCGGGCGAGATTTCACACTGCGCCTGGCCGGCCAGGTTTTTATCCTGGTGTCGGTGATTTACGTTTTTGTTCAGAAGGGTTTGGCGCCGGCGTCGCTGCCTCTGGCCGGGGTGTTCATCTTCAGCGCTTTTTTTTGGCGCAGGAGATGGGAAGACACGTTCGTGCATACGCATTTTTATATGGTGTTCCAGACTGTAGTTGCCGGCCTGGTTGCGTTCCAGGACATTGATCTCAGCTGCCTGTTTCTGGTTCTGGTCGGGCAGGCGATGGCTATATTCAAGCCCCGGACCGGCCTGATCTGGGTTGCCGTAATCGAGTCAGTTTTTCTGGCCGTCAACTGGCGTCATCCCGGAGACGCCCTGTTTACGCCTGAGAGCAGGGCGGTTGTCGTCAGTGCGCTGATGATGGCTTCCGGCCTGATGAGCAGAAACATATATCAGACGAGACGGGACAGGGACAGGATCCAGAATTTGCTGACAGAGCTCAGCGGGGCGCATGCGCGGTTGCAGCGGTACGCAGGGCAGGCCGAGTTGCTGGCTGCGGCAACCGAGCGCGAGCGTATCGCCAGAGATCTGCACGATGCGCTTGGGCACAGGCTGACTGTTTCGGTGGTGCAGCTGGAAGGCGCGCACAGGCTGATGGCGCAGGATCCCCGGCGGGTAGCCGGGATGATCGAGACGGTGTGTTCGCAGCTGACGACGGGGTTGCGTGAGTTGCGCCAAACCCTTCAGGCGCTGCGCGGCGAGGAGATCAACAGCGACAATCTTGTCTCTTGCCTGCAACAGACCGTTGATGCGTTTGCGGCAGCCACAGGCATCGCTTGTCACTGTCAATTATGTCAACCGTCCGACTTGCTGAAGGCGCCCTTGCCTGATGATCAGTGCGCGGCGATATACCGGGCGGTACAGGAGACGCTGACAAACGCGCAGAAGCACGCCCGGGCGCTGAACATCTGGGTGGAGCTGGAGGCGAGCGCGGGCGCGTTGATTCTGCGCGTACGCAATGACGGCCGGGACTTTGATCCGTCGAACGGCAGCGGGTCCGGGTTGCGGGGGCTGCGGGAGCGGGCCGAGCTACTCGGCGGTGATCTGTGCGTGACCACACCGGCGGAGGGCGGCATTCTGGTGCATTTTTCGCTGCCGATCGGCGAGGCGGCGGGCGAGGATGTCATGGTCCGATCGCAGGTGATGGATTATGAAAGTAAGGGTGGAGGCGGATGAACAGGGCCGGCAGGTGCACCCGATTTCCGTGCGGCCCGGTTCTACCGGGTTCATTTCTTTTATGACTCGTTTTTCTGGAACTTTTGTTGCAGAGGAAGAAGGCTTGATGGGGCGTTTTTTCGACGGCCGCGCGACCGGCCGACGGTTACGGGACGGATTGCGGGAAAGGACTCGAACCTATCGCCGGGAGAATTTTCCGATCCACTGTGCCGCGCAGGCGGTTGTCGTTCTCATGCTGGT
>JAPPKT010000346.1 GCA_028819675.1 Caldilineaceae bacterium
CGGAAGCTGACTCCCTTGCGTTCCGTCACCTCCGCGATGCCGGCCTTGATCATCCGTTTGCGATGCCGCATGTCATCGATCAGGCCTTCCAGCCGGGCCACCTGCGGAAGCGCCACCGCTGCCAGAAGCTCGGGCATCCGGAAATTGACGCCGCAGAGCAGCTCTTCCACGTTGAACTTGAGCTGCAGTGCGCCGATGACGTCATGAAACATATTGGCGCGTTTCCACACCTGCTCGTCGTCGGTGATCACCATCCCGCCTTCGCCGGAGGTGATTATCTTGTTGAACTGAAGGCTGAAGCAGCCCACGTCGCCAAACGTCCCCAGCGCCTGTCCTTTGAAGCTGCCTCCGTTTGCCTGTGCAACGTCCTCAATGACCCGGAGACCGTGTTCATTTGCCAGCGCCATCAGCTCATCCATTCTGCACGGCGCTCCACGCATATGTACAGGCATGATCGCCTTCGTATACGGTGTAATCTTCCGCTCCATGTCCTCCGGGTCCATCAGCAGGGTCTCGTCCACCTCAGCGATTACTGGAATCCCGCCTGCCGCCACGACCGCGGATGCCGAAGCGATCCAGGTGTATGCCGGGACGATGACCTCATCGCCAGGCCCGATGCCAATGCCGTGCAGCCCGCACACGAGCGCCGCAGTGCCCGAGGTGACTGCGACTGAGAATTTGGAGCCCTTCTTTTCGGCAAACGCTTGCTCCAGCTGCGTTGCCTTCGAGTCCGCTTCCCCGGGCCCGTAGTAACGAAAGAGCCGTTTCGCCCGCAACACGTCCAGAACCTGCGCTTCCTCTTCCTCCGCGATCGCCATGCCGCCCGGATACATTGGCGGATCCGGATTCTGTTTGGCGGGGGCGCCCCCATGTATGGCAAGTTTCTGGCTCTCCAATTGGGTCATCTTTACTCTCCCTCAACGATTTTATGTGTGAAAGCCATTCTTTGAGTCCGGCAGGGCAAGTGCGGGAATCGCGATGCAAGCACTACGAGGTCAGGGTGTTTCAAATCACTCTACTTCCCGGCCGGTGAGGTCGACTGGTCATCTCGCGACGACATTTTCTACTGGCCCAACTGCACCACGTACACATAGTACGCGCCCAGCTCATCGCCGTCCTCGGTCTCGAACCACGTCTGCAAGTGTGCAGGGCCCGCAGGTAGAGAGAGAGTGAAATTGGCGCCCAGCTCATCGTGGGAGACCTTTGCGCTTGCCTCTTCACCTGCTATCGAGATACGGGCGCGGTATACCGGCAGAGCAACGCCTCCACCCCAAAGAATCCTTTCTTTAAGAGAAGGTTCTCCTCCTTGCGACTCCCGTTCGGCAAGACCCTCTACAACGGGCTGAATGGCGATGTCCCTGAACGCCTTCGGTTCTCCCCCTTCCAAACCCGCCCGAACCGCCGCGCCCTCTTCCTCGGGCCAGCGGCGCAACGTGAAACTGTAACTCCCGGCCTCGACAACCTCGACCTCCCAGTGGCCGTTGCAAATCAAACCCTGGCGCACAAGGCTCTGGTTCCATGCGCACTCACAGTCCTCATTGCGCCAGTCGTGCGTATTCAATCGCAACTTACGCGCCTCAGGTCCTCCAATTGCGATGGGAATGTCGTCGCCAAACTGGTGCGAGACCTTCTCCCACCACGCCTCGTATGCCAGACGCAGCTCAGATACAACGTGGGGATGCGCCGCGGCAACGTCCCTCCGCTGCTCCGGATCCTCCTTGATCTCATACAGCTCTCGCCCGTTCACAAACCGCCACTTATCTGTCATGACCGCACTCTTGCGCCATTTGACCGGATATGTCAACCTCTGCGAGTCGGTGACCAGCGCCCGATCGGGCCAGTCCGTTACCTCGCTTACATTAGGCCGCAGCAGAGGCGCCAGACTTTGTCCGTCAAAGCGGTTGGTTGGCGTTTCGTCCAGTCCGCACAATTCAATCAACGTTGGCAGCACATCCACATTGGCGGTTACTTTGTCTACGTCCCGAGCCGTACTGATCCCGCCCGCGGGCCAGTGGAGAAAGAATGGAACGCGGTGTCCGCCGTCGTACTCCGAGCCCTTCTGCCCGCGCATTCCCGCGTTGTACCCGCTGGTCACGAACTGACTTTCGTCCACGGCCACTCCGCCCGCGGAACCGTTGTCAGTCATGAATATAAAGATTGTGTTGTCAGCCAGCCCCAGTTCAGCCAGCCTGCGCCGCAAGCCCCCCACATTTTCGTCGATGTTTGCAACCATGCCATAGAACTTGGCGCGCTCCTCGTGCGGAGTCAGAGGCAGATATGGATCGCTGTAGACCGGGTCAACCAGGTGAGGGGAGTGAGGAGCATTGGTTGGGATGTAACAGAAAAACCTTTGTGTTGTGTTCCGCTCGATAAATTTCAAGGCCTCCTGGAACCAGACATCTGTGCAGTAGCCCTCGTATCGGGAATGCTGTGTCCCGTCCCAGTAGCTGTCATCAAAATAGTTGTTGCCCCAGAAATCAGGAGTCTGGCCGATTCCACCGCCCCCATGTACCACTACCGTCTCAAAGCCGCGGTCCTGGGGCCTGTATGGTGCATTGTCACCCAAGTGCCACTTGCCGAAGATCCCGGTGGCATAGCCGCTAAGCTGAAAGTAGTCGGCCATGCTGACCTCGTCGGCGCGCAGCAGTGAACGGCCCCCAATGGTGTGCCAGACTCCCGTGCTGTTTGCGTAGTGGCCAGTCAAGAGACCTGCACGGGTCGGCGCGCACGTTGGCCCGACATGGTAGTCGGTAAAGCGCGCGCTGCAGTTGTATAGCTCATCCAGGTGAGGTGTCTTGACCACGGGATTCCCGTGACAAGAAAGATCGCCATAGCCCTGGTCATCGGTGAGGACAAAGACGACGTTAGGCCGGTCTTCGGGCATCCCTCATTACCTCATTGCCACGGCGTCTTGAACGTCCCAAAGTTGTTCTCCTCATCCTTGCCCCGGACCAGTACGGGCTTCCAGCGGCCAGCCAAAGAGTTGTCCTCAGCCTGCCGGACAGTTGTCGGGACGTAGCGCAGCGTGAGACCACAACGCCGCCTGTTCGAGCGGTTGGGCAGGCTGCCGTGGATGAGCGTGCCGTCGTGGATTGAAATCTGTCCCGCCTGCAGCGGCAGGTCGACAGCGCTGGCCGCCTCCTCCGGGGTAACATGGACTTCCTGGTTGATGCTGAGGAGATTGCCGGCCTGCTCGGCCTTGCCGTGCTCGACGACACCGGAAACGTGCGTGCAGGGAATCACCTGCATGCAACCGTTCTCCACGCCGCTGTCATCAACCGCGTACCAAGCTGTGACTGCCGTCGGGGGCTCCAGGCCCCAGAAGGTCACGTCCTGGTGCCAGGCGACAAAGGCCTCCGCCTCTTCACCCTCGCCGTACTTGTTGAAAAAGTGGGTCGCCAGCAGCAGCACATTGGGGCCGATCAGCGCTTCGATCGCGTCCAGGATTGTTGGGTGGGTAGCAAGCTTCCAGATGAACTCTTCCTCAAAGTGGTAGTCTATCAGCCCGATCTGAGCGGTCTCCTTGCCGACGCGAGCCTCCAAATCGTCGAAGGCTTCTCGATAGCTGTTTACTTGCGGGCCGTCGATAACATCGATTGCTCCGATGAAACCGTCGCGCCTATATGCATCTACTTGAGCCGGTGAGAAAGTCATAGTAGCCTCCTTGGCGAAATTGAGACTGATAGCAGGTGAGGATAACGCTTGTAGGCCGCGATTGCAAGCAGAAAAAAATGTGGGGATGCATCCCAGATTTGGTGTGGCAACAGTTTGGCGGTGAAACAGTGCCAAAGGTGGTTGGAATCGATTACCGTCATTTGGTGAGACGCAGTGCAGGTGCCTGGCCTAGCCTTTCGGTGGAGTCCGTCAGTCGGGGAGGGTGAAAGGGCAGGCACAAGGCCGCCACCTGCGGGGATCTGATGGGGCTGGCGGGACGTGGTCTGGCTGGACACGTTCGATTAGGCACCCTTCACCAATATCGACACCCGGTCGATGAGGCGTGTTGTAGGAGAGGGGGCGTT
>JAPPKT010000232.1 GCA_028819675.1 Caldilineaceae bacterium
CGGCCTGCTTGCGCTGGCGGCGAACTTTTACGGGGAGGGCGGCGGCGGTTTCGGCATTGCCACGCCCCACGAGGTTGCCCACCAGTGGTTTTTCAACCTAGTAGGCAACGATCAGCCGGACGAGCCGTGGCTGGACGAGTCACTTGCCAACTATGCGGTCTATCTGTATTACGAGGCGGTGGACTGGCCGCAGATGCAGACGGCGATGATGGAGAATGTCTTCCGTTACCGCTACGATGCGGCGCGGAACCTGGGAATAGACAGGCCGGTCAGCGGTGCGGTTGTCGGTTTTGATCAGAGCAACTATATCAACATCATCTATAGCAAAGGACCACTGTTCCTGCACGCGGTACGTGAACGTATGGGCGATGCAGCGTTTTTCGCGGCGCTGCTTGACTATGCGCAGACGCATCGCTACGGGATCGCCTATGCCGAGGACCTTTTGGACATATTCCGGCGTCACAGCGGTACACCGATCGACGATCTGATCGCTCTCTGGATCTATGGAGAGTGAGGGAAATACAGATGAGAAAGTTCCCCCTTGCCTCCCTGTTGTGGCGCGGGCAGGCAGTCGCTGCCGAGATTCTTGCCGAGCAGGAACACCGCCCCTGGCCACTGCCCGATCGCCCGTGGTTCATGTTTCAGTCGTGGCAGGACCTTCTTTTTGCGCACTGGCCGGTTCCCGCCTCGGAGATAGAAAGGCTGCTGCCGCCCGGCCTGACGCTTGACAGATACGCGGGTGAGGCGTGGGTGACGGTGGTCCCCTTTCGTATGTGGGGGGTGCGGCAACGGTTGACGCCGGCGGCGCCGTGGGTTTCATCTTTTCCGGAACTAAATGTGCGCACTTACGTAAAGAGTAGCGGAGGGGAGGAGCCCAAGCCGGGCGTGTTCTTTTTCAGTCTGGACGCGGGCAACCCTTTGGCGGTGGCGATGGCGCGGAGATTCTATCATCTGCCTTATTTCCGTGCGAAGATGGAATGCAGGATCGAAGAAGGCGGCATTCGCTATTCCAGCCGGCGCACACACAGGGGCGCACCGGAGGCGGATTTCAGGGCTGTCTACCGGCCGACCGGTCCGGTTTACCGGGCGGCGCCGGATTCGTTGGAGCAGTGGTTGATTGAGAGGTACTGTCTATACAGTGTGGACAGGTCGGGGCGTGTCTACCGGGGTGAGATTCACCACAGGCCCTGGCCGTTACAGCCGGCCGAGGCGGAGTTCGGACGCAACTGGGTTGCGCAGGCACACGGGCTCTTCCTGCCGGATACAGAGCCTCTGCTCCATTTTGTCGAGAGGTTGGATGTGTTGGCATGGCGGGTAGAGGAAGTGGGTGAATGAACTTTATTTCCGAGATATTCGATACAGTAATGAATTTGCTGCGCAGCGAGGGCCTGCAGGAGTGGGGTGTCTGGAGCTATCCGCTGCTCACCGTTTTGGTGATACTGGAGGGTCGGATCGTTACGCTGCTGGCGGCGGTGGCGGCTTCGCTGGGGTATATGCGCTTGCCGCTGGTCGTGATCTGCGCAATCGTTGGGGGCATCGTTGCGGACGGACTCTGGTACTTACTCGGCTACAAGTATGGGAAGGAGCCTGTACTGCGCTATGGCCGCTGGCTGGGGCTGCGACGTCATCATCTGGAGCAACTGCAGACGGAGATGCATGAGCACGGCCCCAGACTGTTGTTCGTGGCCAAGTCGTTTTCCGTGCTTGTGATTCCGGCGCTGGTCGCGGCCGGCATGGGTCGTGTGCCTTTCCGCCGCTGGTTTCCTATCGTCCTGTTGGGTGAGCTGGTGTGGGTGCCGGTGCTGGCGGTGATCGGGCATCAGACAACAGAGGTGGTGCGGCAGGTGGAACTGGGTTTGCATTATCTGCCGCTTGCAGGGGGCGCGGCGCTGCTGATCACGATGCTGGTGGCGGCGCGGCGGCTGAAGGCGGGGCAGGCAGGGGAGAGGCCTGCCCGAAGACGAGCAGGCGTTGGATGGAGACTTCCGGTGTCGTGGCCGGATGCCTATATTACCTATCAGACGGAGGTCGCTCCGATTCTGAACATGTACGGAAGTATGGCGGCCGTCAGCCTGAGTCAAGTGGTAGCGCCGTTCCAGCAGGAGATGGCCGTGGCGAGGGTAACGGGACGGAGAGTCCGTAGGGATCCGCTGTTCCTCGGTTGGTAGGAGAGATAGCTTAGGCCAGACGCGAATTCGTGGCGAGCTGACAACGTCATATAGAGAGGCGAAGGGAGAGTAGCAGATTGCTACTCTCTTTGCATTGGTGCTGTTTAATCGACGCAGAAAGGTAGATTGGCGACGTCGAGGTCGTTATGGCGTACGCGGCTCAAGCTTACGGGTATGCAGCCGCTCAATTGGTTTGCGCCGATGGTAAACCCTTGCAGCAGGGCGAGGTTGCCCAGCTCGGAAGGTATCTCCCCGCTCAATTCGTTATCCTGCAGATACAGCCACGTCAGGTGGGCGAGGTTCCCCAACTCGGAGGGTATGGGGCCGCTCAGTGCGTTTTCGCGCAGGAAGAGGATGCGCAGTTGGGTCAGGTTGCCGAGTTCGGGCGGGATGGGTCCGCTCAGTTCGTTCTCATCGAGGTCGAGGACTCGCAGCTGGGACAGGTTGCCGAGTTCGGGCGGGATTGGCCCACTCAATTGGTTCTCGTCGAGATAGAGGGTGCGCACTTCGGCGAGGCTGCCCAACTCCGGCGGGATCGAGCCGGTCAGGCTGTTCTCTTCGAGGGAGAAGAGGCCCACGTTGACCAGGTTTCCCAACTCAGGGGGAATCTGGCCGGTCAACCGGTTTTCTTCGAGGTAAAGGGTACGGAGCTCGATCAAGTTGCCCAACTCAGGGGGGATGGTCCCGGTCAGGCGATTCTCGTCGAGGAAGAGGGTGCGCAGGGCGGCAAGGTTTCCAAGTTGGGGCGGAATCGGCCCACTCAGTTGATTTCCGGTGAGGTCCAGCCGTTCCAGATTGGTGAGGTTGCCGAGCTCGGGGGGGATCGGGCCTGTCAGACTGTTACGGTCGAGGTCGAGAGAGTTGAGGTGGGTCAGGTAGCCTATTTCGGGCGGGATGGGACCGGTAAGTTGATTGTCATCGATAGCCAGCCTGGTCAGATGGGAAAGGCGCCCGATGACGGCCGGAATCGAACCGCTCAACTGATTTCCGCGCAGGTCCAGGCGGGTTACGCGGCCGTTGAGGTCGGTGGTTACGCCGTACCATGTGCTGAGCGGCTTGTCGCTGAGCCAGTCTTCACTGTTGACCCAGTCGTCGCCGCCGAAGGCAATGTAGAGCGAGGAGAGCGCTGCACGGTCGAGCCCCTGCAGGGCCTGATGGGTAAGGGTTCTCAGGGAAACGCGGTAGAGGGCAAAGAGAAGGTCGCCGTTCAGCCCGAAGAGTGACTCCATACCGGATTCCGCCGCCGCGGGTGATGGACAGAAGGGCAGGTCCAACTGTTCCGTGTCGACGGAAGCGGCGTTGCGCCAGCTTGCGGGGATGCAGCCGGACAGCGGGTTTCCGCTGATATTCCACTCTGTCAGTTGGGGGAGGGCGTCCAACTCTGGCGGGATCTCCCCTCTCAGATCGTTTCCAGCCAGCTGGAGAGACTGAAGGTGCGTGAGGTTGCCCAGTTCGGGCGGAATAGGGCCGCTCAGGTCATTGTCATTGAGCAGCAGGGTCCGCAGTTGGGTAAGATTCCCCAGTTCGGGCGGGATGGGCCCGCTCAGGCCGCATTCGTCAAGATAGAGCGAGCGCAACTGGGTGAGGTTACCCAGCTCGGGTGGAATGGGTCCACTCAGATCGTTTTCATCGAGATCGAGTGAGCGCAGCTGGGTGAGGTTGCCCAGTTCGGCAGGAATGGTCCCGCTCAGGTTGTTTTCCTCAAGCGACATGGCGCGCAAGTGGGTGAGGTTGCCCAGTTCAGGGGGGATCTCGCCGCTCAGTTGATTTTCTTCGATGAACATTGTCTGCAGATTGGCGAGGAAACCGAGCTGGGGCGGGATTGCTCCGATCAGCTGATTTTCGTCGA
>JAPPKT010000476.1 GCA_028819675.1 Caldilineaceae bacterium
GGCCATTTTCAGTTGCTACAATACCCCCGACAGCAAGTGGCACGACTGGGATCCCCATCCCGAACTCGTGGCCTCGATGCCGCCCCTGCGCCGGACCCTCTTCCGCCCCGTGCGCGCCGCCAACAATCTGAGCGACGGCTCCCATTACAGCGTCTAGGCAAAGTGGTAAGAAAACTGTCGACTGAAATAGGGGCGGTACCCGCAGCCAAATAGTTTCTTGGCGCTCTTGTGCTGGCCAGCCGCAACATGACGAGCGCCCACTTATCTCTGCGGCCGGCCCGCAACAAACACATTTCCAGCAGGAGTCCAGTCCATGGCAACCCTTCTCTCCGCCGGCAAGGCCGCTGCATTCCAAATGGGCAAAGGCGATTCCCGCAACCTGGTCGGGCCCTCGACCGGCGCGCAGGACATTACCCTCAACTATTCCGTTTTCCAGGCTGACGAGGAGTTCCCTCAGCACTTTCACGAAGAGTCCGCCGACATATTCATCGTTCTGGAGGGGGGAGTCTCAGTACGGCAGGGGGATACCTACACCCCAATCACGGCCGGCCAGTTCGCCTACGTGCCTTCCCCCGAAGTACACGGCACCGTCAACACCAGCGGCGCCGAGGCCACCCTGATCAGCTTCCAGGCGCCCCCCGACCAGGCCCTCTACCGCGGAGAACGCGACCCCTCCAAAACCGGCACGACGCCTCGCCCGCCTGACAACCATCAGACAACCGTACGCATCGACAATCTCGCGTCAGGTGACGCTGCGCAAAAAGGAAAGACATCTTCGTGGGCCCCGGCCTCCCCCGCCACCGGAACACCGGAGATGCGGCTTGACTACTATGAACTGGGGCAAGGAGGACAATTGGAGGCAGCGCCCAATGACAAGGAAGCCGTCTGGTTTGTCTGGGGTGGCGAGGTATCGATCACAGCCGGCGGAGATACCCTACGCGCCTCACGTCACGAAGGCGCATTCATCCCCTCAGGCGAAGCCCAGACCGTCCGCAATCACCGGGATGAAACGGCCCGCCTAATCCGCTGCCAGTCCATCTAAAGGGTCCTGCACTCCACAGAAAATTCAGCTACAACTGTAAAGGGCACCAAGGAGACACTTTCTTATCCTTGGTGCCCTTGTTTGTCTCTCAAAGACTGACTAGGACCTGTAAACGTCTGGCCAATCCGCGCATTAGCGCAAGGAAAATCCCCTTAGCCTTAGATGTTCTTCGCGGCCCTTCGCGCCCCTTCGCGTGCCTTCGCGGATTAAAGAAAGACGTTCTTCGCGCCCCTTCGCGTGCCTTCGCGGATCAAAGCAGGGTGTTCTTCGCGGCCAGTCGTGGACAAAATCAGATAGCCACCGCCGTCGAAACCGATGCCTCACGCACCTCCTCCGCGCTCACCTCTCGACCCAGCTGATTCGACAAATATATGCCCTCCGAAATCAGCATACAATTCAAAGCGATCTCAGCCGTCGGCAGCAGCTCCACCCTGCCCTCCACCGCCGCGATCCAATGCTCCTGCTCACTGTCGTACACGTCTCCCTGCCCGTGAACATTGTGCAAACGGAAATTGAACATATGCAGATTGGCCGTGGAGTCCAGGTCCAGGTCCCCGGCGCTGTGGAAATAGCCGAACGGCTCAAGCCGTACACCCCCTTCACTGCCGACCACGTAGGAACCCTCAAATGCGTCCAGATTGATGGCCCACGCCTCGATTATATCCAGCGTAATGTTGTCGGCCAGCCGTACGAATCCCAGGCCCAACTCCTCCACATTGTAACCGCTGCTCTCCCGCCGCGCCGCGTTCATTGCAATCTCCTGGTACGTCTTGCCCGAGATCCGCAGCACATCAGGGTTGCCCAGCAAGTAGAGCATCGTCGAAATATGATAGACGCCCATATCATAAAGCGCGCCCCCGCTGGCGGTCTCCTTGTTCACAAAGAAGGGCGAACCGTAGCCATCCACAAACGGCCGCCCCCGCCGTCGATACCCCGTCGAACGCGCGTGATACACCTTCCCCAGACGGCCGCCGTCTATCAGCGCTTTGGCCGCCTTGGTTTCGTTCGTAAAGTAAACGCGGTTCTGGATGCTGAGCATCTTGCCCTGCTCTCTCGATGCTTCCAACATCCTCTCCGCATCTACGTAGGCGCCGGCCATTGGCTTCTCGCAAAACACGTGCTTGCCCGCCTCCAGCGCTGCCACCGTCGCCGGCATATGGAAATTGTTGTGCAGACAGACATCGACCGCCTTGATGTCGTCCCGCGCCAGCAACTCACGGAAATCCGTGTACACGCTGGCGATTCCGTTTTCTGCAGCCACCCTCTTTGCCTCGGCCTCGTCAATGTCCGCAATCGCCGCGATCTCCACGTGCGGCATCATCATATACTTGCGTACGTGGCCCTTCCCGATCTGGCCCACGCCGATGATCCCGATTCGAGTCTTCTCGACTGTCATTTTCCTTTGCTCTTCTTTTATGTGAGTAATGATGAACTGGTACAAAAAGCACTAAATTTCGAATCTGCCCAGCCCAATTGTAGCCCTTCCGCTATATCTCCAGTGCCGTCGACACTTCCCTCCACCCGGTCATCCCCCGTACGGCCACCCCTTGTGGGTGCCCTCGTACGCGCCACGACGTTCGCCGAAACCTATACCCCCAGCACCCGTTTCAGCAGCGCCATCGTCTTCACGGCTGCGCCTTCCTCGTCGCCGTCCTCAGGCGTTGACTCAATCCCCCAAACGCCTTTGTACCCGCCCTCCAGCAAAGTGTCGCAGGCCTTCTGCAAATCGACCGAAGGGTCATCGCCCCGGCTGTCAAAAGAAAACGTCTTGAAATGTGTCAGGCGAGCATACGGCGCGCAAAGCTCCCAGGCCCGTTCATGTGTGCCTTCCGCCCAGTTATTCGTATCGAACAGCAGCCCTAGCCCCTCTACCTCCTCCAGCAGCCTGACCGTATTCTCCGCGTGCTTTGTTGGCCCCCAATGGTTCTCCACCAGGATTTCCACCTTGGCCGCCCGGGCTCGCGGGATCAGCTCGTTGTAGCCTTCAACGATGACTGCAAAGACCTCGTCGGTCAACGCTTCAGGCCCACCCGAATCGATGCGCATCTGCGTAGCGCCAAGAGACGCCGCCACGTCCAGCCAGCGCAGTGCCATCTCCCTGCACTCACTTCGCCGTGAGGCATCCTCCTCGTACATGTGACCGCCGTCCACCGCAATGCACCCATAGGGCAGCCCCGCATCTTCCGCCATTCTCTTGGCGTCCGCCAGCCATGCCCTGTCCTCCAGCGCCGGCTCCAGATGCTTCATCCACGGATCAAGCTGCGAAAACCCCTGGCGCTGGTTGAATGCCACGTAGCCCTGATAATCCATGCTGCCGTTCTCGAACGACCGGCGAAAGCTATAAGAACATATGCTGAAACGATGTGTCATGAAATCCTTTCTCCGTTCTACTTGCCAAGCGTGTTTCTTGCCGAAATTGGCCTGGAATGACTCCAAAGGTCAGAATAGGGTCATCCTGATCTGCCTCCTGCATCGCCGCAACCTGCCAGCCAGCCTTCCCGCTACGATGTCCTACAACGCAGACCTGTAACCCCGCGACAGCCGCAACTCGATCTGCGCCTGAAATGCCGAAAAGATGATCGTAATGATCCAGTAAAAGACCGCCGCAATCAGCAGCGCTTCTAGACTGCGAAAATTGGCCCGTCCCTGCTTCTGCGCCCGCCACAGCAGCTCCCACACAAAGCCCGTAACCGAGATAAGCGACGTGTCCTTCAGCATCGCAATGAACTGGTTGCCTATCGGTGGAATGACCAGGCGCAGAGCCTGCGGCAGAACGATGAATCGCATGATCTGAAACTGCGTCATGCCCATCGACTCGGCAGCCTCCCGCTGACCCGCGTCCACCGATTGGATGCCGGCCCGCATGATCTCAGTCATATACGCGCCGTAATTCAACCCCAGGGCCAGCACCCCGGCCGACAACCCGGACAACCGAATGCCAAGCTGCGGCAGTGCCAGGAAGAAAA
>JAPPKT010000505.1 GCA_028819675.1 Caldilineaceae bacterium
ACGCCTTTCTTGACCAACCCTTCATCCCTGACACCTCTCAGGCTTAGTAGTTACACAAAAAAGATGAACAAATAATTCTTCAAAATAAGGAAAAGTCAATCGGAATCAAGAAGAATGGAATTCGGTGAAAAATGAGGCAGCGGATTCGAATAGCCACCCCATCCGTCAACAACCGTATAAGGGATAAAACGGATGCCAAAATGGAAGTGCTGTCCAGGCCCGGGCATTTGACTGTAGTAACCGAGTAGCTCACCCCGCTCCACACGCTGCCCCGCGTCGACAACGAAGTTCTGCAAGTGCGTGTAGAGAGACTCGCCCCATGAGTGGGAGATGCGGATGAAGCGGCCATACCGTTCGCGGTCATTGCCGATTGTGGTTACGATGCCACTGTCCGCCGCGATGATTCTCTCACCGGGGACCATTTCAAAGTCAACGCCATTGTGTCCGAGGAGCGCCTTGGCGCCTACTAGAAAGCGGCGGTAGTACTCTGGGCGGGCCCCCCATTCCTGGACGACACGCCGCCGGCCTTCAAATGGCGCCGTCAGGTAGACGCCTTCCGGTTCGTAACACCCGTTTTCGATTACACCTTGAACAAAGTCGAAGGACATCGGCTAGGAGTGGGTCTAACCTTGATCAGGTCGGTGTTCAGGCCTCACGCCGGCGTCTGAAAAGGCCACGATTTGGACCAGCAGAAGCGGACGGTGTCGGTTGCAAACTTAACTCAATTTCCCTGTTGGAATTCGACAACGACTCTATGAAAAGGTATACTTATCGAATGCGCCCTTTACGGTGCAGGACGCAACAGATCGGGCCATGAGAGGACTTCAGGTAGTATAGTTGTGTCCGCGGGATTGACAAAGAAGATCACGACAGGGACGGGACGGATCGATGCCAATTTATGAGCTTGTCTGCAAAGAGTGCGGGAATCAATACGAACGCATCGTGTCATTTTCCAGCACCGTTCTTCCCGCTTGCCCGGCCTGCAGCTCGGTCGAAGTCACCCGGCTTCCGAGCAAGCCGGCCATTCACTTCAAGGGTAGTGGATGGTATATCACCGACAGCAAGAAGGAGGATGAGAAGAAGAAGGCCGCGGCCCAGAAGACAGCGGCGCAAAAGACCGACAGCAATGGATCTGGCCCGGATAAAGCCGCAGAGAGCGAATCGAAAGGCGAGTCCAAGAGCGAAACCAAGGCGGAATCGAAGAGCAGTTCACAGAGTGAATCCAGGAGCGCCGCAAAAGAAGAAGGGTAGTCTTTGCCCGTTTCGACCGCGGCTGTCGTGAAGACGAAAACGGGGACCCTCGCCGGCGCGGCCGCGCATCTGAAATCTGAACGCGCGAACAATTGAGAGGCCGTGCTATGGGCCGCGCTGACTTTCAACACCCTTGCCTATCCAGTAAGGGTGTTTTTGCACTGTTAGAGGGGCGTTGCTGTGCAGGGGATCTCGACGTTGCGGAACGGGTGATGGTTTCTCCGCACATGCCGTCTCGCTGTCAGGGAGACGCCTCCAGCTTATCGGCCAGAAGGGAGGCGAGAAAGGTGCGCTCCTGGTCGCCGTCGAAGAGGATCTTGATCCGTTTATCCACGCCCTCTCCGCTCACTTCCGTTATCACACCGTCACCGAAATGTGTGTGGACAATGCGCTGCCCGCAATCCAGCTGCGCTAGGGCGCGCTGTTGCGACCGGGTCGGCTGGGGCGCTTTGACTGCGGCCGCCTCCTGCAGCGACGTAGCGATGTTCGCCTCCCGGTCCCGCCAGGCCTCCGCCAGCGTGCCAACCGTCTGCTCCGGATTCCTGGAAAGGGAGAAGCGCAACTGATTGGCGCTTTGCACGGCCGCGGCCAGCGCATCCATGGAGACGCCTTTCTCCCGGCTGTTATGGTCACCCAGCGCGGTCAGACGTCTGGCCCGGCTCAACACCGACAAGAATCGATCCATCTGCTTGAGCGGGTCGTCAAACGGATCGATCACAGCCAATTGGATGCCATGCAGCCGGCACAGTTCATCGCGTGTCTGGTCGCGCTGCTCCTCTTCCAGCAGCTCCCAGTCGCCGCGGCGGCGCCCTTTGCCAGTCAGGCCGGAGAAGCGTACCGCGATACCGACCGACTGGCACAGATAATCCAGTTTGAGACGGCGGCGGGTAGCAGGGTTGACCAACCAGTCCGGGCTGACATTGGACTGCAGGTCGGCGTCATTGAATACGCGGGCGAAAATCTCGCGCCAGGCGTTCACTGATAGATACGCGGTTGACATGGAATTGCGGCCTCGGAAACTTTCGGTTTAGAGTCTTTCGCAGGTTCTCGCTTGGCAACTGAAATCTGACTGCCGAAAACGGCACCGGGAAGAAAATATATTGTACAGAACCGTTCCTGCCAGGCAAAAAGCGGCAGGCGTTCACCAGCAACATCATCCACCGCTATGACGAGACCGGACAACCGCAGCGCAGACGCCCAGAACGGCAATGGAGGTGTGCGAGCGCTGGATAGCAGAGGGATTGCCAGCGCCGCCACGCTGGTCATGCTGCTGTTCATCCTCAGCCGGGGAACGGGCCTGCTGCGGGAGATGATCATCGGCGCCCGCTTCGGCACCGCGGCCGACCTGGACGCCTACCTGGCCGCCTTCCGCATTCCTGACCTGCTCTTCCAACTGGTGGCCGGCGGCGCCCTGGGCAGCGCCTTCATCCCCACCTTCGCCGCCGCCTGGACTGAGGGCAGCCAGCAACAGGCGTGGCTGCTGTTCAGCCGTGTCCTGAACCTGTTGACCCTGTTCCTCATCATCCTGTGCGGGCTGGCGATGCTCTTCGCCGAACCCCTCGTCGCCGGGGTGATTGCGCCGGGCTTTTCCGTCGAGCAGCAGCAGTTGACCGCCTCGCTGATGCGCTGGATGCTGGCGAGCACGGTCGTCTTCGGAGCCAGCGGCCTGATCATGGGCGCGCTCAACGCGGTGCAGCACTTCCTGCTGCCAGCGGTCGCGCCCGTGCTCTACAACTGCGCCATCATCGCCGGCGCCTGGCTGCTCGCGCCGGTGCTGGGCATTCATGGCCTGGTGGTCGGCGTGGCCAGCGGCGCCGTGCTGCACCTGCTTGTGCAGCTGCCGGCTCTCCTGCGGCAGAATGTGCGCTACCGCTTCAGCTTCCGTATCGGCGACGCACAGGTACGGGAGGTGGCGCGGCTGATGGGGCCGCGCGTGCTGGGACTGCTCTTTGTGCAGCTCAACTTTCTCGTCAACACAATCCTGGCCAGCGGCCTGCCGGACGGCAGCCTCAGCGCTCTCAACTACGCCTGGCTGCTGATGTTGCTGCCGCAGGGTATCTTTGCCCAGGCCGTGGCGACCGTTGCCTTTCCCACCTTCTCGGCGCAGGTCGCGGCCGGCGACCGCGCTCAGCTCATGGCAACGCTCTCCGGCCTGCTGCGGCTGATTCTTTTCCTGTCGATACCGGCCGCGTTCCTGCTGTATATCCTGGACGGGCCGCTGATCGAGCTTCTTTTCCAGCGGGGGCGTTTCGACGCTGCCAGCACCCAGGCCGTCGCCTACGCGCTGCGCTTTTATGCCCTCGGGTTGGTAGCCCACGCCGTGGTCGAGATCGTGGTGCGGGTCTTTTACGCACTCCACGACACCGCCACCCCGGTTGTCGCCGGCGTCGCCACCGTGGCGCTAAACATCCTCCTCAGCCTGGCCCTGATTGGCCGCCTGAGTTTTGGTGGCCTCGCCCTGGCCAACAGCATCGCCACCGCGCTGGAGATGCTCGTTCTGCTGGTCCTGCTGGCGCGAAAGGTGCGTGCGCCCCTCCGGGAAGCGGAGCAGGCAACAACCGTGCAGGGCCTGCCCGTGCGCCAGCTGCTGACCAGCGGGGGACGCTCGCTGATCGCGTCCGCGGTCATGGCCGGCGCAATCCTCTTTGGGCTGGAACTTTTGCCCGGCGGCGCCACCGTCTTCGGGATTCCCGCCGGCTGGGTCGCGGCGGTCGTTGGGGGAGGGCTTGGCGTTCTCATCTATGTGG
>JAPPKT010000416.1 GCA_028819675.1 Caldilineaceae bacterium
TGCTGGCGAGTGTGGCGCAGCCGGAAACCGTACGCCTGTCCTGCACCAGCAGCGATGGCGTTCCGGTGGAGGGATGGCTGATGAAACCGCCCGGCGGCGCGCCCCCTTATCCCACCATTCTCTACATTCACGGGGGGCCGCACCACGGCTGGGGCCACATCTTCTCCTTCGACTTCCAAATGCTGTCCGGCGCGGGCTATGCCGTTCTGCTCGTCAACTATCGCGGCTCTACCGGATATGGCGACAGTTTCAGCAACGCCATCAACGGCCCCCATCTCATGGAGTTGGAGTATGCCGACCTGATGGCAGCAGTCGACCATGCAATTGAAGAAGGTCTCGCCGACCCCGATCGAATGGGCGTCTGCGGCCTCTCCTATGGGGGTTGCCTGTCCTGCTGGATCATTACGCACACCAATCGTTTCAAGGCCGCCGTACCCGAAAACCCCGTCACCAACCGGGCCACCTGGTACGGCGTCAGCGACATGGGCCCCACCCACCCTGAATCCATCGGCGGCCACCTGTTTGAAGTCCCGGAAGCTTACCGGCGTGTTTCATCCATCACCTACGCCCATCGCTGCACCACGCCGACCTTACTGATCCAGGGGGAGAAGGATCTGCGCGTGCCAACGGAGCAATCAGAACAGTTTTACACGGTGCTGAGGGCTAACGGCTGTACAGTGGAGATGCTGCGCCTGCCGGAAAGCCCCCACAGCGCCTCAGTCGGCGGCCCGCTGGAGATCCGCCGTGCCCAGAACGAGGCCCTGCTCGACTGGATGAACCGCTATGTACCTGTCGCCGGATAGACATTCAGCCAGCTGTTCGCACCGGCGCGTTCGCCGCGCTGGGAGCTTCCAATGAGATCATTCCGGGTGGATCAGGCGCGGGCAAACCTGGATCAGGCGCTGGCGCGGCTGTTCGCCGGCGAGGGCATCAGCGCAGGGCCTGGCGTCAAGAACGCCGTCCTGCGTGTGGAGATGCCGGACCTGGGCTTTGTCCATACGGCAGCAGTGGGCAAGGCCAACGCCGGTTTGGATGCACCGATGACACCTGATCACCAGTTCCATCTGGCCAGCGTGGCCAAGACGATGACCGCCGCACTCCTGCTGCAGTTGTGGGAAGAGGGCGCCCTGGGCCCGTGTGGATTGGATACCACCCTGGCCGGGCTCGACCTCTTCGATGAAGAGATCGCGGCGCGGCTGAACATGATCGACGGCGTCAGCTACGGCAAGAAGATCACCGTCCGCCACCTGCTGACACATACCTCCGGCATCAAGGACGCGGTCGTGGACGACGCCACCGGCACCGCGCACGACTACGGCGAACCGGCCCCCGGTTCATACGGCGCGCGGCTCAGAAAGGCTATCCCCGCGCATCTGGCCTGCCTGGCCGACCCGGCCTGCGACATCTCCACCCTGGTCACGAGCAAAGAGTGGACCATGTGGGATCCCGCCTGTCCTGAAGACAAGGAAGCTGGGGTCATTAACTGGTTCCTGGCCAGCGGCACTGCGGCGGCTTCTCTCTCCCCGCCAGGCGAGGCGTTCCACTACAGCGACACCGGCTATGTAATCCTTGGGCTGCTGTCGGAAAAACTGTCCGGCAAGAGCCTGCACCGGCAGTGGCGGGAACGCATCTTCGACCCGCTGGGCATGGACAAAAGCTATCTGGCCTACGCCAGGGATCCTGAGCCTGACTCCTGGACGTATGAGGTGTCCGACTTCTATCTCGGAGATGTCCCCTATGTGACCAGCCGCATCAACGTTTCGTTTGACCGCGGTGGCGGCGGCGTGGTTTCCATCGCGGCCGACGTGGTTCGCTTCCTGCGCGCCCTGATCGATGGACAGCTGTTCAGAAATTCCGAAACACTGGCAACGATGTTGCAATGGCGCGCATTTCCCGGGATCAACTCACCCCGAGCCGGAGTGGGACTGGGGATCTTTGCCGAAGAAAGCGGGCAGGGAAGAGTGGCTCTCGGCCATTCGGGCGCGTACGGCGCCAAGATGTACTTCGAGCCGGAGAGCGGCATCTATTTCTCCGGCACGGTGAACCAGCGAACCGGGGTGCCCTATTACTGGTGGAAGGAGATGTTTGAGGCGGTCCATCAGGCCTGTTCCTGAGGCGTAGGAGAGCCAGCCGTCGCGGTCTCCACATGAGCCCGTACCCTGTCGGCCCACTGAAAAGCGGCACAATATCCCATCTCGCCTACCATGACTGAGCGCACTATCCAACCCGCAGATCTGTTTCGATTCCAGTTCCTGCAGGATGCCAAACTCTCGCCAGACGGGCGCCATGCCGCCTACTGCATCACGCACGTCGATGCCGAAAGCGACGAGGAACGCGCCACCATCTGGCTGCTTACCCTCGAGACCGGTGAAGCGCGTCAACTGACAGCCGGGCTGGCGCAGGACAGCCATCCGGCATGGTCTCCCGACGGCGCGCAGCTGGCCTTCTTTTCGACCCGCACCGGAATCCGTCAACTCTACGTCATGGCAGTTTCCGGCGGTGCGCCGCGCCAGCTCACCGGTCTGGCCCAGGGCGTGCGCAGAGGTCCAGCCTGGTCGCCTGACGGCCGATTTATCGCCTTTTCCGCCTCAGCCACTGCGGCCCCGGCCTTTCCTGGCAAACCGTATCGCGTCACCCGCTCGGTCTACCGTCTCGATGGCGATGGCTATCTGCATGACACCGCCCCCGACCTCTTTGTTGTGCCCGCACGCGGCGGAGATGCCCGCAACCTGACCCAAGATGACGCCTACAACTGCTATCGCACTGGCCCTGTCTGGTCTCCCGACAGCCGGGAGATCCTCTTTACCACCGCCTGCTATCCCGATTCGTACCGCTGGTTTGCCGCGTTGCGCGTCGTAGACCTGAACGGGGAAGTGCGTGATGTCGTCAAGGATTGGGGCCATGCCACCAACCCGCCCTCTGCTGCCTGGACGCCGGACGGAGAGAGGATCGTCTTCGTCGGCAACCCGGCGGACGCCCCCAAGCAGAGCCACAAGCATCTCTGGGTCGTCCCCAAGCAGGGCGGGACCCCGCAGTGCCGCACCACCGGCATCCAGCACAACGTTGCCGGCAAATTCCAGTCCGATATGCCGATCATCGCCTCAGACGCGCCCAACCTGCATATCTCTGCCGGCGGCAGAGATGCCTATGTCCCTGTGCAGATTGGGGGAACGAAATCGATTTATCGCATCGCTCTCACTGGCGAAACGGACTACGCGCCTGTGGTCGGCGGTGAGCGGGTCTGCGATGTTGTCGGGCTGCACCGGGACAGGATATTGATGACCGTCAACACCTTTAACGAACCTGGTAATCTCCACCTGGTGGATGTGGACGGCAAAAATGAGCGGAAACTCACCGCCTTCAACTGTGACCTGCTGGCAGAGTTTGCCCTTCCCGCAATAGAGCATCTCACATTTGCCGGCAGTGATGGCGCGCCCATTGAGGGCTGGCTTATGACGCCGCCATCCGCAGAGCCGCCCTATCCCACCGTACTCTTCAACCACGGCGGCCCCGACATGGCCTGGGGCAACGTATTCTCCCTCGACTTCCAGATGCTGGCCGGAGCAGGCTACGCAGTGCTGCTGGTCAACTATCGCGGCTCGCTGGGCTATGGCGATGCCTTCATGGCCGCTATCAACGGCAGAATGGGCGAGTTGGAGTTTGCAGACCTGATGGCAGGGGTTGACCACTGTATCGAGTTGGGGCTGGTCGATCCGGAGCGCCTGGGCGTGTGCGGCTCATCCTACGGCGGCTATCTCACCTGCTGGGCCGTCAGCCACACCGACCGGTTCAAGGCCGCTGTGGCGGAAAACCCGATTACAAACTGGGAATCCTGGTATGGTGTGGCCGATATATTCTCCTCCATCGCTCTTCCCTGGGAAGGGATGGGTGGCCCTCCCCACCAGGTCCCCGACGCCTACCGCAACGCCTCACCGATTCACTCGGCCCACCGTTGCACGACGCCTACCCTGCTCATTCAGGCTGAACGAGATTTGC
>JAPPKT010000162.1 GCA_028819675.1 Caldilineaceae bacterium
CCCCCCCCCCCCAACGCCCCCTCTCCTACAACACGCCTCGCCGAACCTGGTGTCTACATTGGGACGGGTGCCTACATGAGAGGGGTTCGCCGCACTACGTGCCTTCAGCCCCGTCAGTTCCCTGTAGGTGCCGGCCTTGTGCCTGCCCTCGCACCCTCCCAAACGACGGACCCCACCGTACGCCCCGGCTTGGCGTCTGCCCTGCACCCCTCCCGGAGCTGGTGAGCAATGCCACCCGTCGCCGGCATGAAATCCCCGCTGGACCGTTCACTACCCAAACCTTAGGTGAACTTGCGCCCGCGGCAGCCTGTCTGCTATGGGCTCTCGGAGTTGTCAACGCGTCTGATCACCATGCGTTCCCCTACAAAGCCCTCGCGCCAGATGCTCTCACACGCTTCCGCCAGGCCCTCCAGGTTTTCAGTAACGGTGGCAAACAAATTGCCCGGCATGTATCCGGCCGGGCCCAGCAGAAAGTTGTTGCGCCCATAGAACAACGCGATGTCGATAAACGGTTCACCCGTGCGCCTCTCCGGCGGAATGTCGATCGACGCGGCGTCGACCTCGAAATACAGAAGGTCCCCCCCAATCGGCATGATCGTCGCGTTCTCCTTGCCCGGGTCCGCCCCCAGAGGCGGCACAAGCGTGTAAACCTCGCGGCCCGCCCAGCGGGCGTGATACGCGTCCCCCTCCAACGGCAGCGCATTCCACACCGCATCGCACGTAAGCGGCGCCTCCTCATCAAGCAAAGTCGCAACCCCTCGTACGTTCCGTTTCGTGAAAGAAATCTCAATCTGGCGTGCCATAAATTGTGGCTCCTGGGCCGTCCCACCTGTAGGGGCACCCCTTGTGGGTGCCCTACTTCAGGTCAGACAGACGTCAACGAATCCTAAACCTCGTTTGGGGCATAACGGCTCTTCCTCTTGCAGCCGCCTTACTGCCCTGGTCCCTTTCCGGACCTGCATTGAGGTAACTTAACACAGTTCTTCAGAACGTTAAAGACCGAATCAATAAACTGATTCTCCTGCAAGAAAAAGAGGCGAAACGAAGTACGGCCTCATATTCTCTTCGTATAGTCGACACAAGTCCTTCGCGGACAAAAAGGGTGTTCTTCGCGCCCCTTCGCGTGCCTTCGCGGATAAAGCCGTTCTGGGGTCTTTTCCCAAAGTGTCAGCGGAAACTACGCACCGCGCACATCAAACCGAGGCCTCACCCCCGGATTGAGCAGGTTCAGCGGCAACTCACCCTGCAACACCCGCGCCACCTCCTCCACCGCCTTCACCCGCACGTCCCGGAAAGCCTGCTCCGAATACCACGCCACGTGCGCCGTCACCAGAATCCGCTCCGTACAGTACAGCGGGTGGTCCGGCGCCGGCGGCTCCTCGTCAACCACATCCAGCGCCGCCCCAGCAATCTGCCCCGACTCGACCGCCTGAACCAGCGCAGCCGAATCGACAATGCCTCCACGCGCCGTGTTCACCAGAAACGCAGTCTGCTTCATCTTCGCCAGCGCGCTCGCGTCGATCATCCCCTGCGTCTCTTCCGTCAGCGGCAGATGCAAGGTGACCATATCCGACTGCGCCAGCAGCGTTTCAAAGTCAACCGGTTCCGCGTTCCTGCCTCGTATCTCATCACTGCTGACGTAAGGGTCCCACGCCAGCAAACGCCAGTCAAAACCGGCCGCCTTCCTCGCAACCGACTGACCGATGCGGCCGAATCCAATAATGCCCAGCGTGCGCCCCGCGCTCCTTTGGATCGGATAAGGCGGTTTGGGCTGCCAGCTTCCAGCGCGCACTTTGGCCGCTTCTGCGTCGATATAGCGAATAGCGTTCAACAGCAACGCCATCGCATGAGTAGCCACCTCGTCCGTCCCATAGTCGGGCACATTCGCAACACACACGCCCGCCTCCGTTGCCGCCTCGATATCAATGTTGTCCACACCCACCGATGGCTTTACGATCGCCAGACAGCCGGGCAACTGCGCAAGCACGCCCGCATCGATCCGCACATTCCCGACAATCAGCGCAGTGGCATCCTTGCCGGCCGCGGCCAGTTCATCCTGGCTGCGGCACGGGATCTTTTCCAGTTCCACGTTGTGCTGCCCTAACACCCCCAGTTCAACCTCCAGCCCCGGAAAGATATTGGCAGTAACCACGACCCTTCGCTTTTCACTCATCTGCTTGACTCCGCAACGCCCAGGTAGGCGAGGATGGCATGAATGTAGACCTTCGTGGCCCGAACGACCTGGACCAGTTCAACCCGCTCGAGTTCCGAATGTGCCGTCAGATAGCTCGCGCCGTAGTACAGCGCGGGTACATGCGCCAAATGCACAAAATGTGGAACGTTGGCGGCCGCCCTCGTCCCTGCCAGCGGGAGCTCGCTGCCCGTAACCAGCTCGTGCCCTTTTCGCAGCACCTGTGCCAGCTGCTCGTTTTCGTCGACGCTGTAGCCCTCGATCCCATCCAGCCACACCTCGACCTTCGCACCGGTCTCCGACTGCACTCGTGCCGCCAGTCGCGCAAACTCCTCACGAATCTCGTCCAGACTGCATCCCGGGCCAAAACGTCGCGTACCGCCGATAACGCACCCCGCCGGCATTCGGTTAAAGTAGTCCCCGCCTTGAAACCGCCCAATAAAGATCGATTCCGCACCCAAAAAGGGATGCCGTATCTCGGCCAGTTCTGTCGCTTTCTCCTGCAACAGCTGCACAGCACGGTACCCCGCCATCACTGCATGAGGAACGCCCGCCTCGGCCACAGTTTCGTGTATTCCCTCTTCGTCCCCGGCAATGCTGAGCTCCCAGAAAACAAGGCCCATGCCTGTAATCGGCAGGTCCTTCCCGCCCAGCTCGGTAACGATTACCGCGTCGCCGTGTACGCCCTTTCCGATCAGCGATATCAGCGTCTCGTTCGTGGCGCTCTCATGACGCCCGTGCGCCGTCAACAGCAAGTCCCCCTCCAGCGCAACTCCTGCTTCGCATAGAACCCGCGCAGCCTCCGCCATCGCCGCCAGCGACGCCTTCATATCCTCCGAACCCCGCCCGTGGATATACCCCCCCTCAAACCGCGGCTCCGGCCCGGGCAAATCAACCGTATCCGTATGACCGTCAAGCTGCAGCGTAGGTCCACCGTTCCTGCCTCGCAGCCGCGCCACCACACTGGGGCTGTCCGGAAACTCATCGTCCATCTCCACGTCCAGCCCCGCCGCCCGCAACTCTTCTGCGTAAAACTCGGAGACGGCCCGCTCCTCCCCCGGCGGACTCGGAATGCGCACCATGTCCAAAGTGAGTTGCATGATCCGCTGCGGATCAACCTTTTCCGCCAGCGATGCCGCCAAATGATCTGTGTCCACTCAGCCCTCCACCCAGTGTTCGAACAGCGGCTGCACATCAGCAGGCAGCCCCGCCAATACTTCCGGTTTCACCGCCGCGACTTCGTTCTCTGTCAATCCCGTTGCCTCCATCTGCCTCGCCCGCTCCCTCGATACCGGCCTCAGCCCGTTCAAATTCAACCACCACGGCGCGAACCTTATCGCTATCGCCACCCGCGCGCTGTCGGTTCGATTTGCCCCCGCCGCGTGCCACATGCGGCTGTCCATCACCAGCACGCTGCCCGCCTCCCCCGTCGCCTGAATCTCCGTCGGATAAGGCGTGTTCTCATCGTGGCTGCAACCCGCCGCGCTCGGGTTTGTCTCCATCCGGTGGCTGCCGGGCACGATGATCGTCGCCCCATTCTCCACGCTGAACGGCGACAGCATCCACAACGTCGTGAAGTGGGCCACAATATCCGGATACGGAGCCGGAATATGACCTGCATTGCGCTGGTTAAACGGCCAGTCAGAGTGCAAGCCCCCCCGATCGTTGCCCGGATAGTTAATCATCGCCGTCGTATAGGAAACGCGCACGTTCGTACCCAACGCCGCCCTGATTAGTCCGATGAAACCGGGTCTCACCAAATAGGGCGCAAAAGACTGATCGTAATTGATC
>JAPPKT010000154.1 GCA_028819675.1 Caldilineaceae bacterium
GCGCGCCGTGCTGGATCGCGAGGCGGCCTTCGTCCCCTTCGATCAGGATTTCGAACGTGCCGTAGCGCCGCCGTCCGCCCGACTCAAAAAAGAAGAGGCAGCCGCTGTCCATGCGGAACAGGCCGGCGCCGAGGTCCTCGATTGTGACGGCCTTGTTGCCCCGCTCCACCGTGGCGAAGACCCACTCCGGATCGCCGGCGTAGAAGCGGATCAGATCGGTCAGGTGCGTGCCGTTGTGCATCAGCTCGCCGCCGCCCGCGGTCACGTACTGCGAATGCCAGCTGCCGGGATCGCGCTGATCGGTGGAGAGCATGTTGGCGCGGATCGTGCGCAGATTGCCGATGTCGCCGCGCTCGATCATTGCCTTCACTTCGATGAAATTCTTCTCGAAACGCATCGAGTGGTCGACGACAAGCTTGGCGCCGGCGCGATCGCAGGCCGCGATCATCCGGTCCGCCTCTTCGAGGTCGAAGGCCATCGGCTTTTCGCAGAAGACGCCGCGCGCGCCGGCCTCGGCTGCGGCAATCGTGGCCGGGCCGTGCAGGTTGTCCAAAGTGACGACGCTGACGATGTCGAGATCGGCGTGGGTCAGCATTTCCTCATAGCTGCGGTAGCGCTGGGGGACCGACCAGCGTTCGCAGAAGAGATCGAGCTTGTCGGGGTCGATATCGGCGGCGGCCACCACCTGCGTATCGGGCACGAGCGTATACGCCTCGGCGTGCAGATTCGCCATCCTGCCGCAACCGATGATCCCCGCCGTGTATTTCCTGCCTTCGCTCATTTGAATGCTCCTACCAGGGCGGCGCCCGCGAAGGTGCGCATCATGAGGATGATGATAATCGCGGTCGGGACCGACGCGATCACGTAACCGGCCATGAGCGGCCCGAACATCACCTGGCTGTTGCCGGTGAACTTCGCCAGCCCCAACATCAGCGTAAACTTTTCCGGCGAGCGCAGCACCAGCAACGGCCACACATAGTCCCCCCACGTCGACAGGAAGGTCAGCAGGCCCACGATCGCCATGATGGGCCGCGAAAGCGGCAGCGCGATCAGCCGGTACATCTGCAGCTCGGTGCCGCCGTCCATGCGCGCCGCCTCGAACAGCTCCTCCGGCAGATCGGAGAAGAAACCGGTGAGCAGAAAGACGGCAAAGGCGAGCCCGCCGGCGATATAGGGCAGGATCAGCCCCCACAGCGAGTTCATCAGCCCAAACTGGACGATCAGCAGGTAGCGGCCGATCAGGGTGAGGACGCCGGGGATCATCAGCAGCGACAGCACCAGGTAGTAGGCCCCGTCGCGCCAGGCGAAGTCGATGCGCGCAAATGCGTACGAGGCCAGCGACGCGCACAGCAGCACGCCCGCAACCGCCCCGAGGCTGACGAGGCTGCTGTTGATTATGGAGCGATAGATCTCGTTCCAGGCCATCACATAGTTGTGCAGCTGCAGCGGAAAGGCCGGCAGCCAGAAATTCGCCAGCAGCTGCTGGAAGCTCTTGAGCGAGGTGAGGATAGCGATGAAGAAGGGGAAGAAGGTCAGAAGGAGGAGAAACACCAGCAACGCATGATGCAGCGCGCTTTGAATCCGGGCGCCAAGCTCCACCGGCGCGGCGTCCGGCGATGATGTGAAGGGCCGGTCGACTGTCTGCCCGGTCATCAGGTCTCCCTTGTGCGTCGCGTGCGGGCGAACGGCGACGTTGTGTAGCGGAAGCTCAGCAGGGTCAGAATGAAGATGGCGATGAACATCGTCACCCCGATGGTTGCGCCGTAGCCCATCTGGTCCCCGCGGAAGGCGGCCATAAAGAGCAGCAGACCAGGCACCAGCGAGGCCTTGGCCGGCCCGCCGGCCGTCATGATCAGCACAAAGGCGAATTCCTGGATGATACCGATCATGGTCTGAATCGCCACCAACTGAATCGAAGTGACCACCAGCGGAATGTCGATCCGCACCATCCGCTGCCATACATTGCAGCCGTCCATCACCGACGCATCCAGCACCTCACTGGGGATCTGCTGCAGGCCGGCGTAGAAGATCATGAAGGGCCAGCCCGAGATCCAGGGGAAGCCGACGAACAGCAGCGCCAGAATCACCAGGCTCGGCTCGGACAGCCACGCCGTCTGCCACTCCTCCAGGCCGAAACTCCCCAGCATGCGATTGAGCACCCCAATCGTGGGCAGCGGGTTGTAGATGAACTTCCAGATCATGATCGTGACCAGAAAGGGCACCACCATCGGCAGCACGAAAAGCGTGCGGTACCAGTATTTGGAACGTTCCCGCTTCAGGTTGAAGACCAACTCCGCCACGAGGAAGGGCGAGATGCGCTGCAACATCCAGCCGAGGAAGAACCAGCCGAGATTGCGCGTGGCGATGTGCATGTTGGGGTCGTTCACCATCGTTATGAAGTTCTTGAACCCAACGTACCGCTCCACCGTAAACCCGTCCCAGCGGAAGAGGGTATGATAGATGACATTGACTGTCGGCTGGTACATGAAGATGGCGAGGAAGAGGAAGGTGGGGAGCAGAAAGAGGAACGCGGTCAGATTGCGGCGCAGCGCACGGCGGCGCCCGCTCCACAGTTTACTGTCGAGACCCGCGTCGGCAGTCTGTACTGACATGGGGTTCACAAGGGCCAGCGGCCAGTGATCTGCTGATCACCGGCCACTGGCCGCTATCGACTGCTCTCAGGCGTTGAACGGCATCACGAACGGTTCGCTGGGGACGGTGTAGTCGCCCCACGGCGGCGGGGTGTAGTCGGCCTGCATCTTCTCCCACTCGGCGGCCTCTGCGTGCAGCTCCTTATCGACGAGGAAATTTTCAATGAAGGTCGGCAGCACGTCGATCTGAATCTGGATCATCTCTTCCAGTGTCATATCGTCGGCGAAGTAGGCCTGAATCGCCGAGAACCACTCGTACCAGAAGTGCCAGTCGCCGATGCGGTCGGAGGAGAATCCGGGCTTGGCCGTATCTGCTTCATAGTCGCTGACCAGCGCCTTGACATCGTCGTCGACCTCGAGGTCTTCGAGGCCCTTGATCGTGGGCAGCACCAGGTTCGTGCCAAGCCGCTCTTGGATCAGCCGCGCGGTGTTCGCCGGCGTCGTCATGAATTTAAGGAAATCGACGGCCAGGTCGACGTGTCCCCGTTCGCGCGCGGTCTTGGTCACCGTCTTGCTCTCGGTCCCGCGCGCGATCAGCCAGGTCGGGTCCTCTTCGCCCCACGGCGTCAGCTTATTGGTCAGGCGCGGCAGATTGAAGACGCCGAACTTGTCGGTGCCCCCCAGCTCCATCAACTGCGGCCAGATGCGGTTCGCGTTCCACACCATCGAGGTCTGCTCCGTCATGAAGACCTCGCCATAGCCGATCGCGGAGGTGGTCTGCGCCATCTGCAGGTAGCCCGGCTGGTAGTAGTTCGTCGCTTCCTTCCAGATGCGGGTCGGCTCGACCCAGTAAGGTGAGTCCAAGCGCACGATGCCGGCGACGGCGGCGCGGGTCTGTTCCACGTCGTCGCAGAAGCCGTCGCCGTTGATGTCGATCAGCTCGAACAGCCCCATCGCCCGAACCAGATAGTCGACCATGCGGTCCCATTCCCAGCTGAGCAGCGTACTCTCCACGGGAATCGTGCCCATATCGAGGATCTGCTCGCAGGCCTGGTAGTAGTCGTAATAGGTCTTTTCGGGAGGCCCGGAGAGGCCGGCCTCGGCGAATATCTCCTTGTTGTAGGCGATCACCAGTCCCGGGCCGCCCCAACCGACGGGAATGTCGTAATTGTTGCCGTCGGCCAGCACGATCGGATGTACATCCTCGAACCACTGGTCGAGCCAGCGACTGTTGCCCGGCTGGCCCGCGGGAATATACTGGTTCGGCTGATTCAGATACTCGGTCGTCGGGACGATCGTGTCTTTGTCGTAGATGAAGGTGAGGCCGTAGGTGAAGGTGATATCCGGCAGCGTTCCTGCGGCCGCGCCGGCCCTGAAGTAGGTCGGCTG
>JAPPKT010000549.1 GCA_028819675.1 Caldilineaceae bacterium
TGCCGACCGAGGCCAATGGCGTCGGCAACATGGTGAACGTTCCCAGCGAAGATGTGATTGCACTTGGGTTGGAGGACCAGTACCCGCCGTTGAACGGGGAGGTCTTCTTCGAGAGCTATCCGAGCATGTGGGAGCTGGCGCAGGCGTTGCAGGTGGAAGAGGACGGCAAGGTCGTGAAGTGGGGCCTGAGCAGCCAGGGCTGGGACGACATGAGCTATCTCGGCATCTTGCGGACGCTGCTTGACAAGAAGGGCATGGACTGGTGGGACCTGGAGAATAAGCAGTTCAATATCAATACGGAAGAGGGCGTCGAGGCGATGCGGCTCTACGTCGAGACACCGGTGGAGATGGGTATCGAGACCCAACTGGACCAGTCGCATGTCGACGCTGCCCTAGCGGGCAAGGTTGCTCTGGCGCGCGGGAACGGTACACCATCGCTGCCGATGTCCTGGGAGCTGGGCTACACGTACGTAATGTGCGGGGCGCCGATGGTCTTTGAAGGCGAATTGCCTCTGTTCGCCGGAGAGGGCGGATGGGGCTTCATTTCGCTGAAGCAGTCGCATAACCCCGACATGGCGATTGAGTTCCTGCGCATGTTGGTGACGCATGAAGGGCAGCTTGAATACGCGAAGATCTACGGCGGTGCAGTCCACACTTCCTGGAAGGACCTGGTCGGCGTCTATGATCACTTCACCCACCCTGATCCTGACGGTCCCCAGGTGGGTATGGCGAAGATCCTGCAGGAGCATCTGCAGCCACTGACGACTTTCGAGGGCGTGGGATTCGGCTCGATTGCGGAAATCGGTTCAGCGATCACGGAAGGCGCGTCAGAGGTGCGGCAGGGGAACATCGGCAGCGAGGAAGCTGTGGAGTTGATCCAGACTCGTTGCGAGGCTCAGTACGAAGAGTATGTGAGCGACGTGCGCGAACTGGGCTTGGAACCGTAAGTGCGAGGAGAGAGTGGAGAGGAGAGAGAACGCCTCTCGCTCTCCACTCCTTGTGTTGAGGAGAGGGCGGAGAGGAGAGAGAAGAGAGAGCAACTCTTCCTCTCCGCTTCGTGTCTATATTGCTCAGAGAGTGTTCCAGACTAGCTTGGCTGAAGATCCTAGACAAAGGAGGGAGAGATGCACAGTCGAAGAGATTTTCTGAAAGTCTCGGTGGGGGCGGCGGGAGCCAGTCTCCTGGCGGCTTGCGTTGCGCCGGGCACGGAAATGGCAGGCGGCGTGGCAGCAGTGCCCAGGGAGCAACGTGAGGGTGTCATGTGGGGCTTGCAATACGACCCGCACGTTGAGGCGTACCAGCGACTTTCCGACCTGTTCGCGTCGCAGGGCGGGGGGACGTTTGAGGTACAGCCGTAGGCTTGGCCGATCCCGCCTAAGGTGATTGCCGCGTTGGCGGCGGGAACGCAGCCGGACGTGGCCTGCATTATGGGTGAACAGTTGACTAGTCTGCATCTGCACCAAGCTCTGGTCCCGTGCACGGAGCAGGTCTACAACCACATGGATGTGGACCCTGATGAGGACTTTGTGGGCGACGCGATTGGCGCCTACATGTGGCAGGGCGAGATCTGGGGCGTGCCGACCGAGTGTAACGGCGTGGGCAACATGGTCAACGTTCCCAGTGAGGATGTGATTGCGCTGGGGCTGGAGGACCAGTATCCGCCTTTGAACGGTGAGGTCTACTTCGAGAGCTACGAGAGCATGTGGGAGTTGGGGAAGGCTTTGCATGTCGAAGAGGACGGCAAAGTGACCAAGTGGGGCCTGAGCAGCCAGGGTTGGGATGACATGAGCTATCTCGGCATCCTGCGAACGCTGCTGGACCCCAAGGGCATGGACTGGTGGGACCTTGAGAACAAGCAGTTCAACATCAATACCGAAGAGGGTGTGGAGGCGATGCGGCTGTTTGTTGAGGGCCCGGTGGAATTGGGCATCGAGACGCAGTTGGACCAGAACCACGTCGATGCGGCGCTTGCCGGCAAGGTGGCGCTGGCGCGCGGGAACGGCACGCCTTCGATGCCGATCGCCTGGGACCTGGGCTACACGTATCGCATGGCGGGCGCGCCGATGATCCATGAAGGCGAACCGCCGATATTCTGCGGTGAAGGCGGTTGGGGGTTCATCTCGCTGAAGCAGGCGAAGAATCCGGATATGGCGATCGAGTTCCTGCGCATGCTGGTGACGGACGAAGGGCAGACCTCGTACGCCATGATCTATGGGGGACAGCCGAATACTGCATGGAAGGGCCTGGTCGGCAGCTACGACCACTTCGTGGACAACGATCCGGATGGACCGCTGGTGCAGTTGACGAAGGTTTTGCAGGAGCACCTGTTGCCGCAGACCACTTTCGAGGGTGTCGGTTTCGGCTCGATCGGCGAGATTGGCGCGGCGATCGGCGAAGGATGCTCGGAAGTACGGCAGGGCAATATCAGCAGCGAGGAAGCGGTGGAGTTGATCCAGTCCCGGTGCGAAGCGCAGTACCAGGAATGGGTTAGCGACGTTCGCGAGCTGGGAGTAGAACCGTAGAATCGAGTAGAGAGTGGAGAGGAGTGAGGAGTGAGAGGATGGGGGGCGCCCTCGCCTCTTGCGGCTCACTCTTTTTCCACTCCCCAAAGTGATAACGCGTCTCGAATGTGGGTCAGGACATGAGCGAGCCTTTCACCGATATCTTCCTTTCCAACGACCCGGATCCGACGATTTCTTACCGGTCGGGACTGGCGGCTTACCAGGAATCTTTGAGCCAGGGGCAGTTTGTAGGGCGGGGTTGGAACGGATCGGGTTACACGAATCCTGAACCGGAACGGTTTGACGCGGGTTCGCATCCGGCGCCGCAGGCGTTCTGGGTGGAGTTGGACGGGCAGCTCTTGCGATCGCACTGGGAGTGGAGCGACTTTTCCCAAACTGAAGAAGAAAACAGGTTGAAGGCGGTACTGGAACTGCGGCACACGGTGCGCCCGGTGGTCGTGCGCGTTCACACGCTTTTGGACGGTACGCCGATCCTTACGCGCTGGCTGGAGATCGAGAACTGCTGCGAGCAACCGGCTGCGCTTTCGGCGGCCTTCCCGTGGAGCGGTGTGCTGCAGACGTGCGCGTACGACATCAATGACGAGACGTCACCCTACGCGGTGGGCTACTTTATTGACACGCACTGGGGCAATGAGGGCGACTTCGACTGGCGTGCGCTGCCGCGGGCAGGCTACCGGATTGACGGCCGTTACCGACGCGGCCGCCACCGACATCCCTTCTTCGTACTGCGCAATCACCAGGGCGGTGAGCAGTTCGTGGGTACACTAGCATGGTCGGGAGGGTATGCTTTCGAGTTCGACGTGGACGACGGAAACAGCCGGGAGGGGTCTCGGCTCTGGTTTCGGGCGGGCCCGGACGGACCTGCACCACTGCGCGTCATCGCGCCAGGCGAGACGGTTACCACGCCGGAGATGCACCTGGGCGTTGTCATCGGAGATTTCGACGACAGCATTCAGGCGCTGCACGACCATTTGCGGACGAGCGTCATTCCGCCACAGAATCCAGCACATGCGGGGCTGGTCGTGAGCGGCATCGGGCCGGAGCAGGAGCTTACGCCAGAGCTGATTTTTTCCGAAATCGACGCCTGCGCCGATGCGGGCGCGGAGGTGTTTCTGATCGATGCGAGCTGGTATACGCCGCCCCACGGGAGCTGGCATGCGACGGTAGGCGACTGGCAGGTGAGCATGGAGCGTTTCCCGGGGGGCCTGAAGCCGTTTCGTGACTATGTTCACGGAAAGAGCATGAAGTTTGGTCTGTGGATGGAAGGGGAGCGGGTCGGTCCGGAAAGCAGAATCGCCACAGAGCGTCCTGAGTGGCTGGCCCGGCCGTACGGTGACGAGGGCGGGCTGGGCGGCATGATCGACCTCACGAGGCCCGAAGTGGCCGAATGGATGGAGAGTGAGATCGACCGTCTGATCG
>JAPPKT010000574.1 GCA_028819675.1 Caldilineaceae bacterium
CATAATGGTCGCGCAGCACATCGTCGGCGATGCCCCAGATAAAATTGCTGATATTAAGACTGCTCACGCTTTAACATCCCTCCGTAGTTTGCGGCCGCTGTCCAGGCCCTTGCCCGTCACAGCCAGCCGGTGCCAATCATGCAGGCACAGCATGTATGAACATAGCAATATATACACATAAGATCATATTGCCTGAAATAACCATCACCGCCGGTAGGGGCGCCCCTTGTGGGCGCCCGTCGCAGGCTTTGGATGTGATTGCCCTGCTGACCGTCTACCCAGCATTGACAAAATGCCCCCTCCGAAGCACGGTGGCGGCAGACTGGGCGTTCTGAGGTCTTGCATGTCGGGGGGGAACCCCAATCTCCCAAAATAAGCGCTCAGAGCGTCTCTGAGCGCCTGTACATCGGGACTCGTTGACGTCTGTCTGAACAGCGACGAGCACGAGCAAAAGTGCGGCCGGTCCGCGAACGGCTGCGCACAGAAAACCCGATACGCCTTTGCTGTTCTCCGCGCCCCTCCGCGTACTCCGCGGACAAAAGGTGTTCTCCGTGCCCCTCCGTGTCTCTCCGTGGACAAAAGGTGTTCTCCACGCCCCTCCGCGTACTCCGCGGACAAAAGGTGTTCTCCGTGCCCCTCCGTGTCTCTCCGTGGACAAAAGGTGTTCTCCACGCCCCTCCGCGTACTCCGCGGATCAAAGATGCGTATCGCCAACTAAGCCGCGCCCCCTGTCCCGTCGACCGGCCGGTACTCCACCAGCGCGGAGCGCCCGACGATGTCGACGTTGCGCACAAATATCTCCCGACCATTGGCGAAGGCGACGACCTCGTTGGCCCAGTCATCCCGTCGCGGGCTCGTCGGCCGGTCGCCGCTGAATTCGACCCGTTTGAACGCCCAGGCGCTGTCCTCGCCGAGCCGCAAGCGGCGCCGGATCTCTTCATCGCTGTATGTCATCAGCCATCCCCGGATTCAACCGCCCGCCGCGTCCGCCCACACGGCTCTTCCACCAGTACGACGTAATCCCGCCCGATTTCGCAGTGAAAACTCTCCGGCAGGCGCGCCCAGTCCCGCGCCTCCACCAGAAACGGGATCGTAGACAGCCGCAGAGCTTCCTCCAGGTCGACAAGCTGACCAATCGGAATCGCCACCAGGCCGGACGCACGCAGGACAAGGTCCAGGTCGCTGCCGCCATGGCTGTGACCGCTGACCCGGCTGCCGTAGGCCCACACCTCAACACCGGGCACATGTTCACGCAGAATCTCTTCCAACATGCGGCGATGTCTCGCCTTCAGATGCAGCCTGTCACGCATCCCGCCCCCCTTCGATCACACCGGCTATCGCCTCCGCGTCGACAATGAACTGGGGCAGCAGTTCCAGCGTCCTCTCGGCAAACTCCTCCCCGTATTCATGCGCCGTGTCATTGCGCGCGGCGCGGTATTCCAGCCAGCGTTCGCACGCGTCGTCGCCGATCAGGCAATGTCTGGCGGCGTAACGGAAGACATCGTTGAAGTAAAGCTGGTCCGCCTGCCGGTTGCTGGCAAAGTAAGGACGCAGCCGCCTCTTCAGCAATCGGCCGCCCTGCTCCAGCACGAGTTCAAACTCCTTCACACAGGCCGCGCGGTAGATCTCATACAACACGTCGCCCGGGTCGCACTGCTGCAGTCCTTCCCAGGCGGCTCTGAGCGTACCGATGCAGCGATTCAGATGGTCGGTGTTAATGTTCATTCCCATCTCCGCAGCAGTAGATGTTCTCCGCGCCCCTCCGCGTCCTCCGCGGACAAAAAGGTGTTCTTCGCGGCCCTTCGCGTGACTTCGCGGATCAACGCGGTTGTCTCCTGAAGGCAGTCGTCCACTGGTCTTGAGAGCCAGCCCAAGAATAGGCCCCATGCCATCGATAGTCAACTCCCGGCCCATTTTCTCGCGGCCGCGATGTTTCAGGTCTTGTGTTTGGTTCCGCGCGGCCCAACCGTCAAGGAGGCGCTCGCGACGTCATCTCCGCGCCAAAACGCCTCCGCAAAACCGGCAGCCCAGACCCAACCCCTGGTATAGGGGCGAAAATGTCACAGACCCCCCCGCCCATATGAACGATCGCGACACGTTTGGCCGGCGCCCGCTTCGCCCGTACATGTTGCAGCCATCTCTCCATGTCGGGGTCGGTCGGCCGGTAGACCGGCACGACGAAACCGCCGTCAGCCTCCCGAATAATCCGCTGGCCGACGATCCGCACATATCCGCAGGCCTTCAGATGTTTGAAGTCCCGCACTATCGTCTCGCGGCAGCAGCCGAAATGATCGGCCAGCACCTGCTGAAGGACCGTTATGGTCAGCCTTCCGCTTTTCCCCGGTGTGGCAAGGGCGGTCAGCATGTCGAGTATTGCCACCTGGCGCGCATTCAAAAGCGGGTGCCCCTGCTCGCGCTTCTCGCCAGTCCGCCGCCCGCGCCGCCGGCATCCCTTCCATCCATACCGCTTTGCCAGCCAGAACAAACTACCAAGGGTGAGACCGCCCTCAGCGTCGAAGCCCCGCCACTTTGCCGCGCATTCCCCAACCTTGTAGCGGTCCGGATCGGTCGCCGACCAGTCGCGCCACAGTCCCAACCCGTCCCCGACGCAGCCGTGAGCCTCGGCCCAGTGGAGCGCCATACCGCCCATCACCCACTCATCGTAACTGACCTCGCTGCATGGAATGCACCGCAACGCGGCTCGCACCCGCGCTGTCTGGCCCCGCCGGCCTTTTGCCGCTCGCCGCCGCTTCCCCGTCTTGTGGCGGATCGGCCACTGCGAGACGTCAACCGCATCGACCTGGTCGATCTGCTCGAGCGCCGCCAGCACCGCCTCTTCATCCCACAGGACCGCATATCCCTTCGCACAGCGAATCTCCCCGCCCTCCCAGTTGCGGTTCCCCACCGGCTGATCGCAGCGGTAATACAGGTGCAGCCCGCCCGATCTCGTCCGCACCTCGAACAAGGGCGCGCCCAGATGATCCCGCACAGCCTCGCGCCAGTACCGGACCGGCCGCTTCTTGCCGGTGTCGATGTCCACGACCAGCAGGCCCGCCGCACAGGGAACATGCCCGATCAGCCGCTCGGGATCAGCGCGCGCCGCTTCCACCTCTTCGTCAGGCGCGGCGCAACGCAGCCAGCCTTTCGCCAGCGGCCGCTTATCCGCCGCGGCCACAACGACATAATGCAGCCCGCGCTCAGACGCCGCCGTCTCGCGGTCCATCCCTGCCCCCGTACCAATAGGCCGCAGGGAAAGGGAAGCGCAAACAGTATAGGGATTGTCTCTTATGGAGATTCATGAGGTTCCCAACCATCATGCTGCGCCGCTTGCCAGGCGGCGGCTAAAAACATCTATTCAATAGTATATCACAACCTCCTGAAACCACAAAAGCCGCCGGTTGGCGGCTCCTGGGGTCGCTTGGCAGGCGACGAAGATGTTCTACCATGATGATGGTTGGGTACCTTCATGGATTTACAGCCTCTATCCCTGGGCTGCCCGGGTTTCTCCCTGGCGGAAATTCGGAATTCCCTGCCAAGAATAAAGGGTCTGTGCGAGAAAAATCACATCCCCTTGTATAACTACATTATACATATACGACTAGGCTTGTCAAATTTTGGTAGCTCCGAATGCGGTGTAACCTGTGTGATGCACTTACCGGCCGGGCCAACTACCTGCCAGTCACCGCACGCATCCGATGTCAAGGGAAACTGGACTACAGGAGTGGACAGGCCATCGAGACCGCCGCAGAGAGAACCGCCTACGCCGGCTTCATGCGTCGCATCTGGTTAGCGCAGGGGCAACAACCACGATCCGCAGGACAACCCGCGTGGCTGGAGAGAAGATGCCAAAAGTTGCATTAACTCATACATGAACATATATGTAGATAAATATATCTTTAGATGCATATATCTTCAGATGAACATATCTACAGTGCCGGCGCCACGCTTCTACGCGCTCAGGTGTCTGGGGCCCGTTGCCGTCTGTCCGAACAGCGACCTGCGCGAGCAAAAAGCGGTTGATTCGCAAAAGGCTGCGCACAGAAAACCCGATACGCCCTTGCTGTTCTCCGCGTCCCTCCGTGCCCTCCGTGGACAAAAAAGGTGTTCTTCGCGCCCCTTCGCGTGACTTCGCGGACCCAAAGCAGTTCACTAAAAACTAGAAACCAAAAACTAAAAACTGCCTTTCGCCGTTCTCCGCGCCCCGCCGCGGCTCACCTACCCCCTACTCATACCACCCCGACCCAATGATCACACCGTCGTACCGCACGACCCACGCATGCTTCAACTCCTCCTCGCTCCCATCCTTCGTAGGATTCGACGCCGACAGATAGTCGACCCACTTCCCCGCCTCCGTCGCGCTCGCTATCGCTTCGCCATGTCGGTAGCCGCTCGAATCCACCCCCAGGTCTCCCTTCAAATCCTGCCCGATGATCTCCGGGACGGGATGGGCGATGACCCGGCTGCTCTCGTCGATGATGAATACGTACCATGCGCCGTCCACACTCTCGGCAGAGCTGAAGTACGCAACCGCCTCTTCCCGCCCGTACGCCTTGTAATACCGCACCGCCCGCTCAACAAACGCAACCGTGTATTCCGCAGGATCCGCCTTGGTGACCGCCAGCGCCAGAGTCGGCAAAACCTGGTACCAGCCGGAGAAGAAGATCAGCCCGTCGTGCCGTACCGCCCACGTATGCTTGTACTCCTCCCTGCCCGTGGCAGGATTGAAAAAAATATAGTCCACCCACTTCCCCGCCTCGGTCGCGCCCGCTATCGCTTCGCCGTGCCGGTAGCCGGTGAAATCCACCCCCATGGGGCTGAACAGGCTTTCTCCCAGGATGTCAGGATTGGGGTGGGCGATAATCTCTTTGTTCTCGTCCGCGATGACGACGTACCATTCGCCGTCCACGCTCTCCGGCGAGTTATAGTAGGCCAGCGTCGCCTCTCGCCCTTTGCTGTCGTAGAGCCGCAACGCCTTCTCGATCGTCGCCACCGTGTAGCCCGCACGGTCCGCCTTCGAAACCTGCCGGCTCGCCATAGGGACGCGGCCTTCCATCTCTGCATGGGGCGGCATATGGTAATGGCAGCCGGACACAAAAAACGCGGCCGCCGCCGCGGCCGCCGCCAGCCTGCGCACAAAAGATACCTTGCGCATGACGATCCTCCTTTAGCGCACTTCATTGAGATCCCCAGCCACTTGCCCGGATGACAGGAGGTGTGGAACTCACAAAAACAACCGCACATCCCGCTGCCGGGCCGTCTGCTGAGGTGATTCGGTAATTCGATCCATTATACACCTCGGCTTGAGGTCCAGTCCCAAAGGCAAGCTCATCCTTCCGATTTGGAAACCGTAAGGGATATGCAAATTTTTGCATTAAATTATGCATGAATATATTTACAGATGAACATAACCATAGTTTGACCATCAGTCCATAGCCGGTTTGAAGGCGGCAAGGCGCCGTCGAGAAGGAAATCCGCCTATTGGCAGGGCAGGATCCTTGATACGAAGTCCAGTTACGGCTACCATTGGACTGAAGTTCGGAGAGTGCCGAGTTAAAGGCCCAAATTGATTGCACCCTTTGAGAGACTGTTTGCTCCGGATACCGGCCTCTCTTCGACCCTACACCCATAGGAGAGAACTATGCGCGTCCAATATCGATTGCTTATACTGTCGCTGATCGTCATCTTTGTCGCCGGAGCGTGTGCGCCGGCTGAGGAAGCGGCCCCGGCGGCCTCGATTGACACGATAATATTCAGCGACCTGAACTGGACCAGTGCACAGATCCAGAACCGTATCGCCCAGTATATTGTCGAGAAAGGCTACGGCTATTCCACGGATGTCGTCTTTGGCTCTACTTTGCCCCTGTTCCAGGGCCTGCGTAAAGGTGACACACACGTAACCCTGGAAATCTGGCTGCCGAACCAGGATGAGGCCTGGTACGAGGCATTGGGCAACGGGGAGGTTGTCGAGATTGGCGCCAGCCTGGGCAAGGACTGGCAGTCGGCATTTGTCATTCCCAGGTATCTGCAGGAGCAGTATCCCGAGCTGGACACTGTGGAGGACCTGAAGGACGAGCAGTTCAAGGAGCTGTTTGCGTCTGCCGAGACAGGGGGCAAGGCGCGACTGGTTTCCTGCGTCATTGGCTGGGCGTGTGAAGAGGTCACTGCTGCACAGATCATCGGCTATGAGCTTGAGGACCATGTCCACATTGTCAATCCGGGCGATGGTGCGGCGCTGAATTCCGATCTCTACGGGGCCTACGATAAACAGGAGCCATGGCTCGGTTACCAGTGGGGCACAAATGATCCCGCTCTCATTCTGGACCTGGTCCGCTTGGAAGAGCCGGCCTATAGCGACGAATGCTGGGAATCGAACAAGGCCTGTGCCTACGAAGACGCGGACGTGCTTGTTGCGGTCCATCCCGACCTGGTTGACGCCGCGCCCGACATCGTCGAAATGTTGACAGCGTGGGACTTCAATATCGAAGTCTATAAGGAGGTTGCGCGCTGGCAGAATGCGAACAGTGGCGCCACCAGCAACGACGCTGCCCTGTGGTGGCTGAACAGCAGGTCGGACATCTGGAGCGCGTGGGTGACCGAGGAGGCAGCAGCGGCCATTGAGGAAGCGCTTGCGGCCAATGAGATCCCGGATGGGTGGCCTACAGAGTAAGCGAAAGGCCATTTCGCGGCACAACTGTGAATCTGAACCAGGCAGGGCGGCCCCAAAAGCGGGGCCGTCCCTTTTCGTAAGTTGAGCTTTCTCCGATATTGCATTAACTCATTCATGAATATATATGCAGATAAATATATCTGTATATGAGTATACCTGTATATGAACATATATGCAGTGCCGGCGTCATGCTTCTACGCGCGCAGGTGTCTGGGGCCCGCTGCCGTCTGTCCGAACGGCGACCTGCAGAAACAAAAAGCGGCTGGTCCGCAAACGGCTGCGCAGCCGCGCAAAGAAAACCCGATACGCCTTTGATATTCTTCGCGTGACTTCGCGGATAAAAAGGTGTTCTTAGTGGCCCTTCGCGGCCCTTCGTGGATAAAAAGCCGTTCTCCGCGTACTTGGCAGTTCACTAAAAACTAAAAACCAACAACTAAAAACTGCCGTTCCGCCTCGGCCTCGGAAACCTTGACGCACCAGAGAAGGAAGAGTATTCTGCACTTGGCTGTCATGCTTGTAATACCTTCTGCAGGGAAAACAAGGGGACCCATATGTCGAATATCCTGCTCAATGTGGTGAAACCGGTCGCAAAGCGGGTTCTGCTGGCGTGGGAGCGTCTGGAGTCAGGGGTCAGCTATGATCTGACCTCCAGTGCCTTCATAGAGGACCCATACCGCACCTACGAACAGCTGCGCCGCAAGGACCCCGTCCACCGTATGCGCTTAGTCGAGGCCTGGGCGTTGACCCGGTACGAAGATGTGCAGGACGTTCTGGTCGACCACAGGCGCTTTACCAACGCCGAGCGCAACTACGACTATATGCAGTACCGAACATTTCTGGATCTGGACCCGCCCGATCACACCAGGTTGCGCGGGCTTGTCTCCAAGGCCTTTACCCCGCGCGCCGTAAGGGAGCTCGGGCCGCGCATCCAGGAGCTTGTCGACGAACTCCTGGACGCCGTCGCCGGCAAAGACCGGATCGATCTGATTACCGATTTTGCATTCCCGTTGCCGGTTATTGTCATTGCCGAGATGCTGGGTGTCCCGGCACAGGATCGAGCGCGTTTCCGGGAATGGTCCGACGACATCGCGCTCTCCGTCAATCCACTGCTCAACAGCGAACAGATAGCGCGGGTCCAGCAGGCGACCGAAGAGCTCTTCGACTATTTCGAGGGTATCATCGAGCAGCGGCGGCAAACGCCCCAGAATGACATGATCAGCGCCTTGCTGGCTGCGGAGGAAGAGGGCGACAGACTGACCCACGAGGAACTGCTGTCAACACTCATGCTGCTGCTGGTCGCCGGCAACGAGACAACGCGTAACCTGATCGGCAACGGCATGTTGGCCCTGCTCAAAAATCCGGCGCAGCTGCAACGGCTCAGGGATCATCCCGAGCTGCTGGATTCGGCCATCAACGAGCTGCTCAGGTATGACAGCCCCGTACAGATCGACTCGCGCAACGCCATCGACGATGTGGAGATCGGAGGCAAACGGATTGCGGCCGGGCAGCGGATTCTGGCGTTAGTCGGGGCCGCAAATCGAGACCCGGAAGTCTTTGCCAGCCCCGACGAGCTGGATATCGGGCGCGACGAGATCAGCCACCTCTCCTTCGGGCGCGGCATCCACTACTGCCTCGGCTCTCCCCTTGCGATCCTGGAAGGACGGATAGCCTTCACCAGCCTGCTGGCGCGGTTCTCTTCAATACGGCTGGCCTCTGAACCTGTCTTCAAAGAGCAGATTGTGCTGCGGGGCGTCGAAGAGCTGTGGGTCGAGGTCGAACACTGAATATGCGGGGTATCAGGCTCCGTTGACATCTGGAAAATCCTGTTCAAAACTGGTCCCGCCTGCTGCGCAAACTGGCTGTCTCCTCAAAATCCTCTCCCGGTAAGATGCCTATGCCCTCGACGGCCCTTGTAGTTGCCCCGCCGGTTGCATCTGGCTACACTGGGAGCGCCGGGCCTCTGGAACTGTCAACCACCCCTGGCCAAATCTGTCGCCGCCTCGCTATCCCCCAATGGAGGAGTGAATGCTCGCCACAGTGCGCAGTTGTGCCATTGTAGGTCTGGATGCCGAACAGATCGAAGTCGAAGTCGATATCACCAACGGGCTCGAGCGGCTCACCGTCGTCGGCCTGCCCAGCGCCGCCGTGCGCGAAAGCGGCGAACGCGTTCGCTCCGCAATCGCCAACAGCGGTTTCCTCTTTCCCCGCCACCGCCTCACAGTAAACCTTGCCCCGGCCGACCTGCGTAAAGAAGGCCCCGCCTACGACCTGCCCATCGCCCTCGGCATCATGGCCGCCACCCGCCAGGTCCTCGCCGATCTCGACGACGCGCTCATCGTCGGCGAACTGGGTCTGGACGGCTCCGTGCGCCACGTCAACGGCGCCCTTGCGATGGCCGCGATGGCCCAGAAGGCCGGCTACCGGCGCCTCTTCATCCCCCAACCCAACGCCTCCGAAGCCGCGCTCGTCGAAGGCATCGACGTCTTCCCGGTCGGGCATCTCAGCGATCTCGTCGCCCATCTCTCCGGCCGGCAAGAGATTTCGCCCCAGAGCGCGACGGCGTTCGCAGTCGGTGAAGAAGTCGTCTACACCGTCGACTTTCAGGACGTTCGCGGCCAGGAGCACGCCAAGCGCGCCCTGGAAATCGCCTGCGCCGGCAGCCACAACGTGCGTCTCGTGGGCCCGCCCGGCAGCGGCAAAACCCTCATGGCCCGCGCCCTGCCTTCGGTCCTGCCCGCAGCCACCCTCTCCGAGTCCCTCGAAGTCACCCGCATCTACTCCGTCGCCGGCGCGCTCGACGGCGCCGGCCCCCTCATCCGCGCCCGCCCTTTCCGCGCCCCCCACCACACCATCAGCCACGCCGGCCTCGTCGGCGGAGGAACCATGCCCCGCCCCGGCGAGATCAGCCTCGCACACCGCGGCGTCCTCTTCCTCGACGAGCTGCCCGAGTTCGGCTCCAAAAACCTCGAAAGCCTCCGCCAGCCCCTGGAAGACAAAATCGTCACCATCAGCCGCGCCGCCGGCACCCTCTCCTTCCCCGCCAACTTCATGTTCGTGGCCGCCATGAACCCCTGTCCCTGCGGCTTCTACGGCGACGAACGCAAACCCTGCTCCTGCTCCATGTCGGCCGTTCAGCGCTACCAGGGCCGCATCAGCGGCCCCCTCCTCGACCGCATCGACCTCCACGTCGACGTAGCCCGCGTCCCCTTCCAAAAGCTCTCCGGCCTCGAAACGGGCGAGCCTTCCGCCCACATCCGCCGCCGCGTCGAACAGGCACGCGCCCGCCAGCAGTCCCGCTTCTCCCAACAGGACAAGGCCCACATCGTCGTCAACGGCGATATGGGTCCCGCCGAGGTCCAGCGCTACTGCCAGATCAATGAGACCGGCAAGAACCTGATGCAGGCCGCCGTCCGCCAGATGGACCTCAGCGCCCGCGCCTACCATCGCATCCTCAAACTGGCCCGCACCATCGCCGACCTCGCCGATGAAGAGGATATCGACACCCCCCACCTGGCCGAGGCCCTGCAATATCGACCGCGCCAGATAATCTGAATGTTGCAGTTGCTCCCCGATCTCCCATCGACTACAATGCCATGGAAGACCGCGCCAGATAATCTGAACGTTGCGGTTGCTCCCCGATCTCCCATCGGCTACAATATAATCATCAATCCCCACTGATAATCAGTGTTGCGGTTGCTCCCCGATCTCCCATCGACTACAATTACGCGATGGAGCGACCGTCGACGATCATCGTTGCGGTTGCTCCCCGATCTCCCATCGACTACAATTGGAGGAGGAGCCTCTGTATGACGTCGGTTAAGTTGCGGTTGCTCCCCGATCTCCCATCGACTACAATCTCGTTGATCACATCATTCCCCTGCCGGAGTTGCGGTTGCTCCCCGATCTCCCATCGACTACAATAAACGCTGTTGGGAACGACCGTGCGCGTGTTGCGGTTGCTCCCCGATCTCCCATCGACTACAATTCGAAGTCGCAACCGGTGCAATGAACGCCAGGTTGCGGTTGCTCCCCGATCTCCCATCGACTACAATCAGCACTACGACGGTCAGCGCATCGGCTACGTTGCGGTTGCTCCCCGATCTCCCATCGACTACAATAGACTCGCGTCGACAGTGCAGCTGTGCGCGTTGCGGTTGCTCCCCGATCTCCCATCGACTACAATACGCTTTTGTTTGTACGCGTTGCGGACGGCGGTTGCGGTTGCTCCCCGATCTCCCATCGACTACAATAGATGTCGGTCGATCCTGCTTGGTGACAGGTTTAGATCAACCGATAGCAACCGGCGAAAAAGTGGCGTTAGCAGTGTCAGAATAGGGTGTATTGCACCGGATTTTCGTTAGCTGGCTGCCGCTTCGGGCCTTGAAAATTGACAATATTTTCGTACTGCTTGTCAGTGAAGCAGAGAATCTGAACATTGCCCGAATCCGGCAGTGCATTCTGAATTCGTTTCCTGTAGACCTGCGTCTGTTCCTTCCCCGCGCAAAAACGCAAATAAACCGACAACTGACATCGTTCGAAACCCTGATCCAACAGGAAGTTTCGAAACTTGCTGGCAGCCCGACGCTCCTTCTCCGTAAGCGTCGGCAGGTCGAACAGCACCATCATCCACATGAGCCGATACCCGGAAAGCAAGCTCTGATCCTCAATCGTTCATTACATCTGCCGCGCCGAAGAGTGGCCGGCCAGGGAGAATCAACTCCGGTTTCCCAGCTTCGAAAGACTGGGCCAGCGATTGGGCGGCGCGCTCTAAACAGGTTTGCAACGGCGTCGTCCCTCGCTCGGTGCCCAGATCCATCACCAACACCGCAGCCAGATCCCGTCTAACCTCACGGCTCATGTCTTGCCGTCCCGCCGCGGCAAGCCCGGCAACCGTATAATCAACCAGCGGCCGGAACGGCTCCACCAGATCATCTACAAGGCACATGCTGTTGGTACGGTTTCGGTGGTGGATGCCTAGAGAGGGATGCAAACCGGCTGACACAACGGCACGCGCCGTCGCCGCCCGCAACACCGTATAACCGTAGTTGAGGAGCGGATTGGGCATAGGTCCGAAACGTTCGCGACGGAAACTGTCGCCAAACAGCAAAGGCCAGTAGCGCCGCGCTGCCTGCGCTTCCACATTGTCCGGGTCTCCGGACCGTACCCGCTTGACCAGCTCACCCAGGTTCTCGGAAGAAACTCCCAACAACTCCAGTGTGTTCTCCTGCTGGGTAATCTTCGCCTTCACCAGAGCTTGCCACAGTCGTTTGCATAGCGGCAACGATGCCTTTAGCTGTCGGCGCATTCGTAACGCCTGGATGTGGTTGCCTTCCAGGGGCCAAACCCACGCCACCGGAAGATAATTCTCACCGCAAAGTACGACAGCTACGCCGCGGCGGGCCAGTTCGATCATCAGATCGTTGGAATAGGTTAAACCGCGCGCGTTGCAGAGTAGCACGCCGATATCGTCTAGGGGAACGCGACCCTCCTCAACATCTTCATGGAAGACTGTCATTGAGCCGCGTTCGCGGGCCAAGTGACGCCCCGCGCTTGCGATTTCAATTACCCGCCCGATCATGATTTGAGTGGCCCCGAATCCAGAACGCGCCCAATTTCGTCCACGCCCACTTTGCGAAAGCCACTACGCTGGAGTTGGCGAGCGGAATACTTGTGCTCTTTCAACTCCTTTCTCACGATGCGACTAGGTACATCGGCTTCATTGTGCTCGTCCAAGAATACCAGATTTCTGGTATTGGTCGCTGTCATTTTGCGTACGCGGACAATACGACGCTCCTCCCCTTCACTTATCGCGCCCATGTCATTGATCTGCAGCCGCATGAGGCGTTTAGCTGTGGGGTCCTTCCTGCCGGATTTGTCGACGGGACGGAATCTCTCCAAGTCAAAGCCAGGTTGGTTGGCTTCAAATTTAGGAACAATGACCATCATCCAGCTTCCGTCACGCATCCGCCATACATCGGCAAACTCGTTGCCCCCACGCTTATAGCCCTTGTATGGCCTCCCCGACCGATCTCGAATTGGCATGACAGTCTCTTTCTCCAGAACGCGTACGCGGCGCACAATCTGGCGCCGTCCACCCAGGAAGACGCCTTCGCTGGCAGCTTGTTTCGCGAATCTGGCTGGCGTCTCGGATGCTTTGCCGCCTTCCGCCTGAATCTCTGACTCCACTTGTTCCCACAACTCCATTAGCGCTTTACGCATATCGGGATCGCGCACGGCATCCAGTTCGCTCCTCCTCTTCAACGTGGACAGCTTTTTCCGCCGCACGACGCAAGAGGGTCCATCTTCTGACAACTCCACCAATCCATAGGCCGTGTCGTTGTGCAGTTGACCGGTTGTCTGGCCCTGAACGCCGCGCGTCCCGTGATCCGGCTTATACGAGACGACAAGGCGATCCAGGATTGGCCGTAACTGTTCGCAATGAAAACCTTCCCAAGGTTCCGGTACCAGGGAGCCCAGCTTTTCCACCGCGGCGTGATGGTTAGATGCCGCGGCGCGGGCGAACCGCTGAAGCAGCCTCTCTGTCGTATTGGCTACGACAAAGGCGTCAATGGCGTGATGGCGGTGATCGTCGCGCTGTTTGCGGACCATCTCACCTGTATCTGGAGCGGCGCGCAGTATTCCTTCCAGCCCCCACGCCCGGCGCAACAAAGCGGTCAAATGCCCTGGCGTTGCCATGACACACCGACGCCCTTCACTCTTCTCATCATACAGGTGCGCCAGGTAAACGCGGGCAGTCCGGGAGAGATAGCGCGTTTCGTTTAATTGGCGGTCCAGGAAGATTGCCTCATCTTCGAATCTTTCCATTGCATCTTCCCGGAAACGCCAGCGTTTGTTCGCCGGGAACTTGGCGGTTGCATCCACGATTTTCTGGTAGTCGTATCCCGGCGGGCTGTGGCCAAATGCCTCATACGGAGCGCGGTCGCCCTTATCGCGATTGGCTGCAGCTATACAGACGACCTTATTGGCCATCGAATTATCCAATGTTTTAGAAAAAGGTAGAACGTGATCGACCTCGGTCTGGCTGGAGACCACCATGCCAAAAGATAGGTTGCGGCCAGTGTAAGGACAGACACGGGCCTGGGGCGCTCCCTGTTCCTCCCACAAACGGAGCTTGCGGAAGATATCGGGGGACGATTCCTGTCCCGCTGCTTCCAACATTTCAGTGAAGCGCTGGTTCCGCTCTCTGCCTTCCCGTTGCCGCCGCCGGTACGTGAGACGTTGTTCATGATTCGATTTCAGATCGCGGGCAAGCTCGACCGCTATCTCCTCGGGCTTGCCGTAGACCTCGATCAAACGGTTGACGACGCGTCGTAACTGGTTTAAGCCAATATGAACGGTTGGATTAGGGAAGCGTCCATAGCAGGCCACTTCTCCATCCTTGAGCGGATCCTTTGTTGGATCTGCGCCGATTGCGTCGCGCTGCAGAATCTCACCGTAGTAGGGCAGACGATCAAGAGCGGCGTCGCTGCGGAAGTCCGAGTGGTGCGAATAGCCGGCCTCTCTTACGGCATCCGAGTATAGACTTCCCCTCTCCAGATGCGGCAGGATCTTGCGTATGGCCTTCTCGCTCAAATCACCGTAACCCGTCGGTAGGGAGACGGCGGCAACGGCTTTGGCCTGCAACTCAGTCAACCCCCATTCCTCCATGGCTTTGTGTTTGACTGACTCCAGGTCCTCTGTGTCCAGAAGAAATGTTACGATCGCATTGCGTTCCTCTAGCGAAAGACTGTTCCAGAGACTGCCGAAGAGATCTTTCTTGCTCAATCTACTCGTTACTTCGTCTCCCTTGATCTTCTGGCGTCCGCCGCGGGCCAGGTTGAAGCTGACTTCTGAAGGCAACCGTAGGTCCCTGGTCGGTTTTCTGAAGTCGATATCTTTACCTGACCGCAGCCTTTTCAAAGCGCCCTCTCTTTCCTCTTCTTCGAGCGGGCGTTCCTGTTCCGATCCAATTTGTACTCTTAGATTGTTGACCTCCTGGAGTATGCGGAACTCCTGAAATATCGGCAGTGCTCTGGCTGCTCGCCTCTCCCTGCTTTCAAACTCAAATTGGCACCAACCCGGGTCTACCGGTCTCAGAGGCCGCTGGTGAAAGATGATGTTTCGAAGCATATCCCACTGTTCCGAGGACAGATCATGATGTTCCCCCTGCTCTTGCCGAATCGAATCGAACTCCTCCTCGTACATTGCTCGTTCTGGATAGAGTCCCAACTCCTCCCTGGCGCGGACCGTCTCTTTCTGCGCGTGCCGGCGCGCCAGGAATTCTCCCAACGTTCGAGCGCCGCTCTCTTGGATACGCAAACGCAACCCTTCAATTGCGGTGCCCAGCTTCTTTTTGTCCTCCTCTTCTTCACCGCCCGATTTGCGATTGGACTTGAAGCCGCGTCGCTGGTTCAAGTGAAAGAGCGCTCGGCCTAATTCAAAAGGATGAAGAGGTTCCGCAAGGGCGCGCGCCCGGAGCGAATAAGGATCGAGCCTCTGCAATTCTTCACGCGCTTCCGCATCAGGCGGCATCAGGCCAACCTCCATGAGTGCCTGCATCAAGTCGCCCCGCCGCGCCAGGTATCGGTCCCGGCGGCGACGCTGGCCGCGGGCGACACGGCGAGCTACGGCATTGGAAGTCTTGTCGGTCGGGTTACGCCCATCAGGATAAATCCGGACACCCATATCCAGGACGCCGCCAGGACGCCCCTGATCATCGAGGGTGACTGCGGCCCACCCAATCGAGTTGGTGCCAAGATCAAGACCGAGACGATACTTTCTACGACTTGTAACTTTCATGGCATCCCTCTTTGCATGAAAATGGACTCTGCGATACACTCCCTCTGTCAAAGGTTCCTGCCAAAAGTTTGTTGCGGTTGTATTGTAGTCGATGGGAGATCGAGGAGCTTCCGTTAACAAGCATTCGCAAAAGATGAGGAGGCGAGCTACGGCTCGTCTCTTTCCTTTTGAGTTGGTAGTGGCCAGGAGAGCTTTCCCCTTGCCTTCACCCCGGAGGGCCTTCACGGCGAATGGACCGTAGTCCGCTCCCCCGATCTGCAGGACGGCGACGACGACGTATTGGGCACAACCGCCACCTTCATAGAAGAATAACCCGTCACCCGCCGCCCATCTCTCCTATACAAATACCGTACGAATTAGGATATGAACATATATATATATGGGCATTTCACTCAACAAGGCTTGGCCGTCGGCGCCTGCGTCGACAGAGTCCCGCGTCTCCCCAGAACATCTCCAAACTTCGCCCCTTTCCTCACACACCGTTCTCCTCTCCCGTGTTGCCTGCTCGCGAAAACAAAGGGCCGCCGGTAGATCTGCCGGCGGCCCTTTGAGCCATTTCGCTAAATCCCGTCAGCGCAACAAACTTCCATGAGCTTCTACCACTGCCCTCGCGATCGCCGGCCTCTTGCCCGTTGGTCCCTCCTGCGCGCTGGCGATGCAGGTGAAGACGGTGGCGATGATTGCAAGCAACGCGATGGTGAGCAGGGCGCGTCTCATCGGTGTGTCTCCTTTCCCTTGTCTATCTCTTGATGCGCGACACTGACTGTTGATAATCCTTTTTCGTTCTGCTCAAATTACACTTCGCATGGACAGCACGCAGGTTCCGTTTTGCGTGAGTCCCACCCAGGTGGATCGGTCGAATGTGATCGACATGAACCAAATCGCGCCGGCGAACTGGCAGTAAGCGTCCGCAGATACCGCACTTCCCGTTCTGCTCCCGGATCAGATCGGGGAGGTGATGACGATATCCGCTCCGCTTTGTTGTGCCTGCCCGCTTCCGCTTGCGTCGCCGGCCAGAACGCCTTGTCGCTTTGCGCTGCTCACCTCCAAACAGGGCGATCAAAACATAAATCGTTATCAGCACTCCCACAATTATTGGCAGGGAATGGAGGATGGCAAGGAGAGAACCGCCCAGGAAGGTCGAGATAAGGACGGCAGCGATGATGATGCGGACCAGGAATTTCATGGGTTAGGATCCCGGTAAAATGAATTGTCTCCTTCTTGTAAATAAGTCCCAGAGTACCGCCAGAACTTCCGGCCCCTCTGTGATTGGCGCGGTCGCAGGCAAGCATTGAGTTCGCTCACCAGCCGGACATCCAAGCCAGCGGACATCCCGAACTGCCAACTGTCAAGCATACACCAACGGCATGTGTTTCTTATATCAATCACGCCTATTTTCGTGCTAATATCGTGTCAGTATCGTGTCAATATCCCAAGCCGCCCCCATATCGGCGCAAACACAGCACCTGTCCCTCACCAACGCTCCTGACTTCACTTATCCCTAGCCCCTGATCCCCAACCGGCCGGAGGCGTCAGGCTCGATCCGGGAACCGGCGGTCTTTTGGCCAAAAAGAGACAATACGCATGAATGGAACGAAAATGCCAAAACTTACATTAAGGCATGTATGAACATATATGCAGATGTGTATATCTGCAGTGCCGGAGCCACGCTTCTGCGACCCTAAGCGTCGAATCGACCACTTCACCAACTGTCTGTAGACCCTGTTCAATCACCAGCAAACGGCAGCCACACACCGCAGCCAGCAAGACTGTCGGACAAAAACCGGCCCCCGTTTACGCCCGCCTACAATCCTGCCCACCCCCGATTTCCCCAAAACTGCAGCTCTGACAAATCGCGTCGCCTGTAGAGGCACCCCCGTGGGTGCCCTTTGTGGTGCGATATAACGGCCGACTGGGCCCAACTGTCCCGACCGCTTAACCCCGCAAACTGCAGTTAATCTCCCAAATCCCAGTTCAGACAATACCGCATAACCGGACCCCGTCCGAAATAGCACAAACTATTATGAAATACCAACCAAAATTGCCACTTGATCACTTGCCTGATCTATGCTATTGATCCTTTACTGGACGATCACGCATGAAGGAAGAACACCCATGCAAAACAAGAATGACCCGCCCAATCTGAAAGCCGCACACAATCCAAGAGTCAGAACATCCGCCGAATACAGAAAAACGGCTCAGGTCTCGGTCGGCGTAACCCCCAACGACAAACGCCGCCTCATCGCCGCCGCCGAAGCCAGCGATAAACGCTTCTCCGACTTCGTGCGCGACGTTCTGCTGCACGCGGTCGCCCAGGTAGAGGAACAGGAAACCAGGCAATAACCGCCCAGGCAAGCCGCCCGGGCCCTGTACACCATTTGCCCACAAGCAAAAAGAAAAGCCCCGCTCCGGGGACAGCCGGAACGGGGCCCTATCAGCACACGAGACCCTGTCGATCTCACCCCCAAGCATAACACACATGCGCACAAACCGCATCCCCATCGCCGCAGCCGCCGAAGTAGCGGCCAGGCTGCCCTTCCCCCACACCACTTCCGGCGGCTGGTACCGCACATCGACCGCCATCTGCCACGGCGGCGACAGCAGGACCGCCCTCTCCTTCCAGGACGGCGACCGCCCCGGCGACTCCCCCCTGCGCGTCCACTGCCACAGCCATAACTGCGATCCAACCGCCGTCCGCCACGCCCTCCAGCAGGCCACAGGCCTCTGGCTCTGCCGCTGCGACGCCTGCTTCGCCGCCTTCCGCGCCGGCCATCCGCCCCCGGGCGCAGAAACAGCGCCGCCGCAAGGCGCTCAACAGCCCTCAGGCAATCTCAGGTGGCCTGAACGGGCCAAAAGGTGTCCCAGCTCCAAAAACGCCGGAAACGGCGCTCAGGGCCGCTCAGCGCCGGGCCAGGGCAAAGATACCAACGCCTACGCCGCCGAACTGTGGGCCGCCGCGCAAGCGTCCACGACGGGGCCCGCCTCCCAACATCCCGCGTCAAAGTGGCTCGCGGAACGCAGCCTCTGGCCGCCCGCCGCACCACTGCCCGAATCGGTACGCTGGCTCCCCCGCCGCCACCGCAAATTCCCCCGCGGCCGCGCCGACAGCACAGCCGCCGGCGCCCTGGTCATGGCAATGCGCCCGCTCGACAACCCCGCCGCGCCCCCGCGTAAGATCCAGCTGATCACCATCGACAAGGCTGGCCGCAAAGCCCGCCACTGGCCGGACAACGCCGATAAACGCACATACGGTACAGGCCCATTCTACGGCCTCCTCTGGCGCGGCCGGCTCCGGATAGCAGCCTGCGACCTGCACATCTGCGAAGGTCTTGCCGACGGCCTGCGCATCCTCCGCTACGCAACCGGACCCGCCCTCGTAGCCGTCTGCGCCGGCACAAGCTACGCCCGCATCGAACCCGGCTGCTTCGACTCGATTACCCTCTGGCCCGACGCCGACGAGCCGGGCGTCAAATCTGCCGCCAAAGCCGCGCAGCGCTGGGCCGACCAGGGCTGCCGCGTATCCATCAAGAGGCTGGCCGCCGGCCACGATCCCGCGTCGGCCCCACTACAGGACCCAGCGCATGAATGAAAAACGAAACGGACGGCCGCAGATCGCAGCCGAAACCGAACACATCCAGCCCGATCCCGTGGCCGCGGCATACGACAGGCTCAAGGCAGCCCTGGCGGCCGGCAACGACGACCCCGCAGCCAGGACCATTCTCCAGGCCGCGCTCCCTGCCGCCGCTGATCCCGCCGCCCCCGCGCCGGCAGGCGCAGACATTGCCGAAGGCCTGCGCTCCGAACATGACGCCGCACGCGAGCAGGCCAGGTCCGAAATCCGCAAACTGCTCAACCCCAAACCGGCCCTGGCAAACGTCCTCACCGACCACAGCCCCAACCCGCCCCCGGTCTCCTGGCTTGTCAAGGACTGGATGCCGCACGCCACCCTCTCCGTACTGTCCGGCGCCGGCGGCGCCGGCAAAAGCCGCATCGCCCTGCAGCTCGCAGTCGCAGTCGCAACCGGCGCCGAGCGCTTCATTCAGACCGGGAGCGGCGCCGCCATGCTGAACGGCCTGAATGCGCCCCAACTCCTTGCCGCCGGCCCGGTCGTCTTCGCCGCCTGGGAGACCAGGCTTCTCGCTTGGCAAAACCGCCTTGCCGCCGTCTGCGGCCAGGGCGCGGACCGGGCCGAACGGATCCGCCAGCTGTCCGGTCAGCTGCACTACGTCAACATGCGCCCCGAAGGCGGCCTCTGGGGCGCAGCACAGGGCGCCCACACCAGCACAACCGGATACTGGCTCGACGGCGGTAACGCACTCCTCGACTACACCGCCGCCGCACACGCCCGCCTCCTGATCATCGACCCCCTCGCCGCCGCCTTCGTCCAGAACGAGAACGACCGCGCCCTCGTCAGAGCCTTCCTCTCCGCCCTCGACCAGTGGGCCGAAGACCACAGCTGCGCCGTCCTCATCATCTCCCATCCCCCCAAAAGCGACAGCGCACAGTCCGGCAGCACAGACTGGCGCAACGGCGTCCAGGCCGTCTGGACCCTCGAAGCCGCCCAGGTCATGGACAAAGAGACCAGCAAGCCGGTCCCCGCCCCGGGCGGCGAGCGCATCCTCCAGGTAGACAAGCTCAACGAAGGCGCACCCCCAAAACCCGTCTACCTCAAATTCGGCGCCGGCCGCTTCGACGAAGTCGCAAAACCGGCCAGCCGGAATGCGAACGGCCAGAGCCAAGAGAACCACACCGGAGGAAATCCACTTCATGGACTCGTTTAAGGAACTGTGGCAGGAGTTGTGCCAGGCGGTAGCTCTCAAACCCGAACTGAACCGGTCCGACAATCGCAGCCTCCCCCGACCGCAGGACGTAGCCGGCGCAATCGTTGACTCCGAGCCGTGGATGGTGGTCGGCCTGCATGAATTCACCACGCGAGCCGAAACCCTGATCGATGCGTTGAGCAAGAACAGCGGCGCAGACCCGTTGGCGGCCCTGCTGCAAAAAGAAGCGCCCATGGACACAGCCAGGTTTGTTCAACTGAAATGGGGCTGCCACTACCTCCTGACCGCCAGAGAAATGTCGGAGAAAAACTGGCAACTTCATCAAAGCGCCGACCCGGACATGCAAGCCCTGCTGGCAACTGGCTTTGAAGCGCTGCATCTGATCTGGGAGGAGATAGGCATAGAGGCCGGTCTGAAGCACCCTGTCGCCCCCCTGATCGAAGCATGGCTCCAACGGCCGGAACTGATCAGACCGAACGCAAGAAAGAACGGCATCATGCCCAGCGGTCTCTTCCCGCAGCAGCCGGCAACCGTGCCCGCGCAACTCGCATTTACCTTGGACAACGGCGACCCGGCTCTAGGACGCGTGGAAAGCCCCCAGGCTCAACTACCCCTCTTCGCCGATCTTCTCAACGAGGACGACATACCGGTCACGCCGCTCCTGCTGGCAGATGCCGCCGGCTTCCGAGGTCTGCAACCAGGCCGCGGCGCACGCCTGGACAAACGCCTGCTCATCTTCTCCCTGCTGTCAATGCCCCTCGATCAGCGGCGGCCAGGCGGACGCTATGAATGGAGACCGTCCCTGAAGGAACTCCGCGACCTGCTCTGGCCCGCTCGCTCAAAAATCGTCAATGGCCGGCGCTTGGAACTGTCCAGCTACCGGCCTAGCAAACATGCCCACTCTCTCTACTCCGCGTTGCGGGCAATCAACCTTGCCGAAGTCGTGATGCCCGACGGCTATCACTGGCGCCCGACTATCGTGCGCGGCTATCCCTCCTTCGATAACTTGGACTCGAAAGTCATTGTCCAGATCGAGCTCCCCAGCGGATCGGACCACGGCCCGGCCGTAGACAAACCCAACCTGATCGAAGCAGGCACCGTAAGCGATCCGGCCTTCGACCTGGAGCTGGGCCTGGCCTATCTGTGGGATGAAGCCAAGCGTCACAACGGCGGCTATCGTATCCACGCCACCCGGCCTGAAGCCATGCGCAATGACCAGGGACATATCGTGGACAAAACAGGCAATGTCATGACCGAGCGTAACGGCTCTCCATCCACGCGCTGGAATCACCCGCAGGCCGTCTTAACCGGACGCCAGGAACGACACCCGAAAGCCGGCAGGGTTCGCGTGCTGACGCGCGCTGAGCGCCACCGGCTTGCCTACGGTATGGCCAGCGACAAGCACACAAGCCAGATCAGAAACGAACAGTCCGCCACCGATCGGCTGTTGACGGCATTGGAAAAAGACAGTCGTATCGTGATCGAACGGAACGCCATCGAACCTGGCACCGGTAAACAAGGATGGCGTATTCTGGAAGTCTGGTCCGCCTGAGTGAATGTTCTACCCTGTTGCAAAAAATGTTCTACCCTGTTGCAAATAGTGTTCTACCCTGTTGCAAATAGTGTTCTACCCTGTTGCGCGCTATGTTCTACCCTGTTGCAAAACACGCTCCTCACCAGAGAGAAATAAGAGCTGGAACACGAGGCTAGAACAATAAGAACAGTAGCAACAGAGTTGCTGTTCTTATGCAACGTTGTTGCGCTTGAGGCGCAACGTTGCCGGGAAAAACAGAAAAGCCCCATCGATTCACGTACCTGTAGCAACGTTAAATGTCGCCTCGGCCCGGTAAAGTCCGCATGATTGGAGAACAGGACTTTGCGATTGAACGGCAGCAAGCTCTCATCAAGAAAGTCATGGTTGCGCCGCCTTGTGTCTTAATTGATCGAAGGGCCCCGAACCCTGACCCTGCAACGGCGTCCAAAGCGCAGCCCACACCGCGCTCAACCGTCCTCCAACTCCGTCCTGCCTGGGTCCATGCTCTTCCCGGTTGCCGACGGCCGCTCGCACCAGAGAGAAATCAGACCTGCCCATCCGTCTACAGTATCAGCTCGATTGAATCCAGTTCGATCAATACCTCGCGAGACTGTACGCATAGGGAAACCCACAAGGGGTGCCCTTGTTTCTTGTCTGTCTTGGCGTACTGAATGCGCGGCCTGAACTCTATCTGTGTGTTCTACCCTATTGCAAAACTCTCCTCTGACCAGAGAAAAAAGCGGACCAGAACAAAGGAAAAACTGTTGACTGTGCTGGCTCAGACTGTCCGCCCTGGAGAAGGTCAACCATATCCGGAACCGGCAGCCAAGCGCATCTGAGACATTCTGAACCCCTTGTTTGACAGGCTCTATGTTCTACCCTGTTGCAAAATTCCGATCTCACCGGAGAAAAAACGAGCCAGAACAACGGACAATCTTTTGACGGAAGCAGGTCATGACGACTGCACTGGAGAAAGGCGGCAACATCAAGAGCGCGCGGGTAACCACTGAATATTGAAGTTCCGGACCTCCCCGTTAAATGTTCTACCCTGTTGCAAAATTCCATCCTTATCTGAGAAGAAATCGAACTAGAACAAGAAGAATGTTGTTGACGAAAACGAGACATACTGCCCATCTTTGGGCGCTCGATCGCCCTGGTCATCAAGAGGATAACGCCGCCTCGAAGACGCTGTACCGGACTCTCTAGGATCCAGGCGCTGCCAGAGGTAGAAGGCAGGAGTTGTTGACGGAAACAGATCGACCTGCCCGTTTTCGGCAGAACCGGTCGCCTCGTCATCGAGGAGTAGGAAGCAGCTCCGGAGAAGCCGTACCCCCCGCCTTAGGATCAGAGCGTTGCCAGAGGTAGAGGGCAAGAGTTGTTGACGAAAACGGATCGGTCCGTTTGTGTATCCGACCCGTTGCCAAACGAGCTCGACTGTAGGGGCGTCCCTTGTGGGCGCCCTGGCTGTTTATATGTTCTACCCTGTTGCAAAACACCATCCTGACCTGAGAAAAAATCAAACCAGAACAGAGCGAGTCGTTGACGGCAATGACTCCGTCTACTCGCCTTTGGCAACTCGGTCGTCTTATGACCAGGGGAAAACGCCGCGCCCGCAGGCACGGATTCTGGCGCTCTAGGGTCAGAGTAAGACCAGAGGTAGAGGGCAAGAGTTGTTGACGAAAACGGATCACCGTTAGTGTGTCCGACCCTGTTGCAAGACGATCGCTACTGTAGGGGCGCCCCTTGTGGGCGCCCTGGCTTTTTGCATGTTCTACCCTGTTGCAAAACGAAATGCACGTGTAGAGGCACACCTTGAGGGTGCCCTTCGCAGACTGGCATCCAGCTGCAGAGGGAGATGCGGCCAGGCGTGCTCCAAATAACCCCGTTCCACCAGATATATTGACATAATCTTGATGCATAAATTTTCCAAAATGACACGGAAATGTTATGCGGATGATGTTATAATTGATGGTGGCCTACTCTGTCCCGCCGTTGGCGCCATTCCCTTCCTGCTCGCAATCCACTGCCATGCATAACAAAGAGAGCGCCCATGTTCAGAAAACGCATGACCGTCAGACTCGCACTTCTTACCGCAGCCTGTGTACCCATACACACAGGAAAATCATCCATGAAACGCGCCAACCTGTACGCCATCGCTATCGTTACAGTCATCTTCATCATCTTTGTCGCCGCCGTCATCGACGTCAACGCCCGCTAGCTCCCATGCCCTCACGAATTCACCCGGGAAATGAACAGGACCTTCCTGTAGAAAAGGGGGGTGCCTGGACGGTAGAGTCAAGGACGCACGATATCGATGAGCTGACGCAACAGCGGCCAGTGGACGCAAGACTCTTCAAGATGGAGAGCGACCGGCTGCAACGCAAAAATCTTCTCCTGCAGAACGAAATCAAAGAGCTGAAGGAAGAGCTCGATACATCGCGAATCTTCACGTTGATCTGGTTTGTTACGACGCTCCTGTTCGGCTCGCTTTCCTATGCTTGGCTCATGGATTGGCTCGGCCCCTGATCCCCCCGGCCAGGCCGGCTCAGATATTCGAGTTGGGGTGACTTGAGAACGCATCAACGCCGGAGGAATCAGATAACGCCATGACAAAAAGAAAGCCGGATCAGGCGCGCGACGCCCACACTTGGCAGAAAGTGCAGATCACCGAGTACATCAACGAAGAAAACAACATCGAATGGCTCGAGGTCTGCCTCTACTGCCATGCCGACCGCCGCATGCTCAAACGCCCCGACGGTCAACCCACCGTCCTTCGCACCCGGCCCCACCCCCTGCCTCAACAGTGCATTGACGGCTGAGATTCAGGGCAGCTACGGCTGTTGGGAGGAGGGTAACGAACTACGCCGGTAAGTCCCGAGGACGTAAGTCCAGGAGAAATGAGAGCATGACCGAGACGATTGCCCAGGCGGTTGAGCAAATCAGGAGCACTGTACTGTTACGTGACCCGGACGAAGCCGCCACCAAACAGGGAGTGGTCCTGAAGCTGCTATACCTTGCCGGATGGAACACCTTCGATATTTCCGAGGTAGTACCGGAGTACACAGTTGAATACCGCCGCGTAGACTTTGCGCTCCAACCACGCACACCCAATGCAGCATTCATAGAGGTCAAGCGGCCCGGCGAAAACCTGGAGAGTCATCAGCAGCAACTGCTGGAATACTGTTTTCAGGAGGGCGTAAAGCTGGCTGCGCTGACCAACGGGCAGACTTGGTGGCTCTATCTGCCCCTGCGGCAGGGAAATTGGGAGCAGAGACGCTTCTTGGCTATCGACCTCGAATCCCAAAAACCTGCTGTCGTTGAACAACGGTTTATGGAGTACCTCTCCCGAGACAAGGTGATCAGCGGCCAGGCGGTCACCGACGCCGAGAATCTTCTGCAATCGCGGCAACGAGTAGAGATTACCAACAAAACGATCATCGAAGCCTGGAATCATATCGTCGAAACCCCCGATGATATTCTGATTGACTTACTCACGGAGACCACTGAGCGCCTTTGCGGGTTTAAGACCGACCCGGAGTTAGTTAAGCAATTCTTGTCACGGCGCGTCCATGCCCTAAACAGGGCCCTTGATGGGGGTTCCGTGTCGGTGTCAGATCGAGAGACGAACACGCCTTCAGCGAATCAGACGCACCGGGGAGGTCAGGAAGCCCCCCTTCCGATCACTCTGGATCCGCCGAACTCCGCAGATTTCCTGGACGCCTTGCTACGCGCTAAGGAAGCGTGGATTGAAGAGTCCCACAACGACGGCCACAAGGAGGTTCGCCGTTGGGACGCCTTTCGCATGCAGCCGTCATCAAGTGTGAAAGGCAACCTCAGAAGCAGGCCGCGTTATCGACGCGGAGCGTGGCAGCAATTAGGGATCGTCAGCATACATGTAACCATAGAACGCCCGCCGCAGGACATCACCCCGTGATCACCCCCAACTGGACCAACTGCGGAATCAAAAGAGGGGAGAGGAGATGCTGGCAGGTAACAGGCTTACTGTGCATGGGCGTCTGGTCATTGCCGATGCGCGAAATGATCGCTCCCTTCATCGCCTCCATGCGCTGCGCGGTAGTGGTCGGCGATGGCTGAACTCTACGCGCAAAGCGGTTGATATTCTTGTACAGGGCAGACCCAGAATGAAACAGACAAGGCACCCGGAGTACGCCCTCGGATATGAAAAGGGACATGCGGAAGGCAAGCAAGTAGGGTTTGAAGAAGGGCGCATAAAGGGAAGAGAGGAAATCCTTGCTCAAGGAGATGAAGCGTTCGTTCGCAAATACGAGCAGGAGAGGCAGGAGGCCTATGCCCGCGGATACGATGCTGGCCGGTTGGAAAAGGAATACATAGAGTTCGCCCGCGGATATGAGAAAGGTCGGCAGGCGGGGTTCCTGGAAGGATACAAGCGCTGCCATGATAGTTACAACAGGAGTGCCGGCTCCAGGCGGACCGCCCGCCGCCAGCGACGTCAACGACGCGACGCGGCTCAGCTTCCTTTCAATTGGGAGGATGACGAATAGACAGCCGGGTTTGGACGAAAGAGGCACTGGGTTGAGCTCGGCCCCAAAAACTGGACCGCAAGCGAAGGTGTATCAATGGAGCGAACTGCCGCGCTTGTGCAAGGCCAGAACACCACCCTGCACAGACATAACCTGTTCTTCTTCCCTTCTCCTGAAGAGGCAAACAATGAGCGAAAAATCGGAAGTCGGTTTGACATGACTGGAGGATCACCCGTGCAGCGCAATCTCATGATCATCACTCTGCTGTCCTTACTGGCTCTGAGCGGGTGCCGCGCTGCCTTTTATTTCAGTCAGGGTAATCAACATCATGAACGTGGCCAGTACGCAGAGGCCATCGCCGACTTCGACGAGGCGATCCGCCTGCGGCCCGACGACGCCGACGCATACCTTAATCGGGGTCGTGCCCACAACGGCCTTGGTGACTACGAGGATGCCATCGCCGACTACGACGAAGCAATTCGCCTGCGGCCCGACTATGTCAAAGCCTACAACTATCGAGGCGCTGTTTATGCCGATCTTAGCCGGTATGAGGATGCCATCGCCAATTTCGATGAGGCGATCCGTCTACGACCCGATCTTGCCGAAGCCTATTTCATTCGGGGCGTTACCTACGCCCACCTCGGCCGCTACGGGGAGGCTATCGCTGACTTCGACGAGGCAATTCGCCTGCGGCCCGACCTTGCCGAGGCCTACAGAAATCGGGGCGTTGCTCACGCCAACCATGGCCGGTACGAGAAGGCCATAGGTGACTTCGACGAGGCGATCCGCCTCCAGCCCGACGATGTCGCCGCTTACTTTATTCGGGGCGCTTCCCACGTCGAGCTTGGCCGGTACGAGAAAGCCATCTCCGATCTGGAGACCGCATTGGAATTGGCGCAGACGGCCGGCAATGACGGCCTGGCCGCCACAATTGAAGAAGCGCTCGAATCAGTCAAAAACCCATGACCGCCCCCAACTGGGCCAGCCGCACGATCTAAAGAGGGGAGATGAGAACTGACAATGAGCTGACTGTGCGAAGGCGCCTGGTCGTTGTGCTTGTTTTCGCGATGGTCGCCTTGAGCGCGTGCCGCGCCGCCTATTACTTTGATCGAGGCCTTTCTCACGCCGAACATGGCCGGTATGTGAAGGCCATCGCCGCCTTCGACAATACGATCCGCCTCCAGCCCGACAATGCCGCAGCCTACTATAATCGGGGCGTTGCTCACTACACAATTGGCTGGTACGGGAGAGCCATCGCCGACTACGATGAGGCAATCCGATTGCAGCCTGATGATGCCGATGCCTACAACAGTCGGGGCGTTGCCCACGCTGATATTGGCCGGCATGAGAAATCTATCGCCGACTACGATGAGGCGATCCGACTGCAGCCCGACAATGCCGACGCCTACAACAATCGGGGCGTTGTCCACGCTGACCTTGGTCGGTATGAAGAGGCCATTGTCGATTTCGGCGAGGCGATCCAACTGCAGCCCGACAATGCCGACGCCTACTCCAATCGGGGCGTTGCTTACGTCAGTCTGGGTCGGTACGGGAGAGCTGTCGCCGACTTCGATGAGGCAATCCGATTACAGCCCGACGATGCCGGCGCCTACAACAGCCGGGGCGTTGCTTACACCGACCTTGGCCGGTATGAGGAAGCCATCGCCGACTTCGACCATGCGATTCAACTGCAGCCGGACCTTGCCGATGCCTACTCCAATCGGGGTCGTGCCCACAACGGCCCTGGTGACTACGAGGAGGCTATCGTCGACTTCGACGAAGCAATCCGCCTGCAGCCCGACTTTGCCGAAGCTTACTTCCTTCGGGGCTTGGCCCACTACAACCTTGGCCAGTATGAGAAGGCCATCGCCGACTTCGACGAGGCGATCCATCGGCGGCCCGACTATGCCAAGGCCTACTATAAGCGGGGCGTTGCCCACGCCGATCTTGGCCGGTACGCGGAGACCATCACCGATTTGGAGACCGCAACGGAGTTGGCGCAGACGGCCGGTGATGACGACCTGGCCGTCACAATTGAAGAGGCGCTCGCAGATGAGGCAATCCGCCTGCAGCCCGACTTTGCCAAGGCCTACAACAATCGGGGTGTTGTCCACGCCCGACTTGGCCGGTACGCGGAGGCCATCTCCAATTTGGAGACTGCATTGGAGTTGGCGCAGGCGGCCGGGGATGACGACCTGGCCTCCCTGATTGAGCAGACGTTAGCGACAGTCAGAAACCCATGACCGCGCCCAACTGGGTCAACCGCACGATGCGGACAGACGACAACCTGACCAGCCCGCCGTGCGCGCAAGCGTCTATCCGACTCGCTCAGCGTCAAGTGCCGGCGCCTCGGACAGTGACCTGATCCACCCCTCCGCGTACAGCCCAAAAGATTGACGAAAGGAGATTCCGATGAAAAACATCCTGCTTGGCCTCCTGTGGGTCGCAACATTCCTTCTGGCCCCGGCCGCGAGCCAAGCCGCGTCGCCGGCCCAGGCGGCCCTGCCCGAGCCCGCAACCGGCATCACCGTCTTGGGCTACGGAACCGCCGCCGCCGCTCCGGACAGCGTACGTGTCACCCTGCATATCGGCGAGGAGCCCACCTACGGTCCCGGCGGACCTCAAATGTCCTTTATCGATCCGGCCGACCTCGAACATGTGCGCGATCTGCTCGCCGAAAAGGGCGTTGACGAGGATCTGATTGAGGTCAACTTTCTCAGTCGCAGCTATTCCTATGGGCCGTCAAGCTACGGCGGTGCAGTAACCTTTTCCTACTCTGAACTGGACAACCTGCGAACGCTGCTGCAGACGCTCCTGGATGAAATGAAAGCGCGACGCGGTCCAGCCATCCAGGGGGCAGGCATCGTTTTCCTGGTCGAGGACTGCGCAACGCTGGAAAAGGAGGCAATGAAGAACGCCCTCAACGACGCGCGCCAGCGCGCGCTGCAGATGGCGGAACTGCTGGAAATGTCGCTCGGTCGTGTCATTGCAGTCTCCGAGGACGTCTCACCGTCCAGCGCAGCCCGGCCGGCCGGTGGCTGCATCGCCTTCAACGGGCAGAGAACCTCCGGCGGCTACACTGCCTACACAACGCTGGGCAGCGCCGGATCTCTGGTCAACGCCCCGTCCAAAGTCGAAGTAGCCATTATGCTGAAAACAACCTTCGCTCTCGAGCCGTGAGCAATGAGCGGCGGACGGACCTATGCTCATCCCCATCAACTCGTAACACGGCTCTTTCCTTCATTCCCTGATCACGCCAAGACCAGGAGCGCACGATGCCCCAGGAACTGACAGCTGACGCAACGCCCACGCCCGAACCCGGACCGGGCAACCGCCGCGAGCAAATCGGATGGTACTTCTATGACTGGGCCAACTCGGCCTTTGGGACAACGGTCGCTGTCGTCTTTCTCGGCCCCTACATCGCCAACCTCGCCCGCGCCGCCGCCGGCCCCGATGAACTGGCGCGTTTCTTCGGCATCCCGGTAGCGCCCGACTCCTTTCTGCCCTACTGCATCTCCTTCTCCGTCATCCTGCAGGTGCTCTTCCTCCCAATTCTTGGCGCCATTGCAGACTACTCCAATCTGCGCAAAAAATTGATGCAGATCTTTGCCGTCGGCGGCTCGGTCGCCACAATGTTCATATTCTTTGTTACGGCCGGGACCTGGTGGCTGGGCGGGCTGCTCTTTATCGTCGCCAACCTCTCCTTCGGTGCGGCGATCGTCTTCTACAACGCCTTCCTGCCCGACATCGCCGGACCGGAGGACCGCGACCGTGTCTCGTCGGTGGGCTGGGCGCTGGGCTACCTCGGGGGCGGTATCCTGCTGGCGCTCAATCTGGTCTTCTACCTGGCGCGCGGCGCCATCGGCGTCGACACCGCTCTGGCCGTGCGCATCAACCTCTTTTCGGGCGGACTATGGTGGTTCGCCTGGTCCTTCGTCACCTGGAAAATGTTGCGTTCGCGCGGCGTAACCCGGGCGCTGCCCGCCGGCGAGACCTACCTGTCAACCGGCCTCAAACAGCTGTGGGCCACGGGCAAGGAGGCCGCGAAATATCCCCATACCATCCGGTTCCTGATCGCCTACCTGCTCTATAACGACGGCATCCAGACCGTCTTCGCCGTTGCCGCCGTCTTTGCCGCCGCCCCGCTTGCCCAGGGAGGATTGGAGATCGAGCAGGGCATGCTCACCCAGGTCATCCTGATGATGCAGTTCGTTGCCTTCGCGGGCGCGCTCCTCTTCGGCAAATTAGCGGCCCGTATCGGGGCGAAGAAAGCGCTGATCATGGGCCTGATCGTCTGGACGGTGGTTGTGGTCTACGCCTACCTGGGTCTTAAGGGGGAGAGCCGCTTCCTGGAGTTCTGGATTCTGGGGGCATGCATCGCCCTGGTGATGGGCGGCACGCAAGCGGTCAGCCGCGGCCTCTTCGCCAACATGATTCCCCCGGGCAAGGAGGCCGAATTCTTCTCCATCTACGAAGTCAGCGAGCGGGGGACCTCCTGGCTGGGCCCGCTCGCCTTCGGCCTGGTCAACCAGATGACCGGCAGCCTGCGGCCGGCCATCGTTTCGATCATCCTCTTCTTTGTCGTTGGCCTTGTTCTGCTGCGTAGAGTAGACGTGCGCAGGGCCATTGCTGAATCGGGCAACAGGCCGCCGGCAGTTGTCTGAGCACGGCGACATAGCTCCCATATTTTCCCGTTTCGCGGGCTGGTGCTTGGGGCCAACCATGGTATACGAAAACGCACCGCCGCGTTGGACTGCACCCAAGTACATGGCCGACCTGATAGCCATCTGCACATATATTAATATGAATATAGATTCTGTAATATTAATATTGTCACTTATCCGGAAAAATGAGAACCTGAGAAAAAATCGATTCGCGCCGGCGCAGGCTGGCACTTCCGAGATCCACCAGGCTTAGCCGCAAATCAGAGCATGCATACCTGGCCTGACAAAAGTAGACTGAGCCCGGCATGAATCAGTCTGCGCTCCATGTGGCTACCGGCAGATCGAACTCTATGCGGAAACAGAGGACATCACTAAAGAAAACAGTTTACGCAATAATCGAAGAGGCTGAGCCGGGAAACAGGGCAAGCGAACTCTTCGATCTGTTCCTCATTACGCTGATCGCTCTCAATGTGGTCGCGCTGATTGCAGGCACAGAGGAGGAGATTCACCGGATCTCTCCCGTCGCCTTTCGCCTTTTTGAGATCACGTCGGTCGGCATCTTCACGGTGGAATATCTCTTGCGGGTCTGGACCTGCACCGAGAATCCGAAATACGCGCATCCGGTTAGAGGTCGACTTCAGTACCTGGTCTCTCCGCTGGCGCTGATTGACCTGCTGGCGGTACTGCCGGTCTATCTGGTCTTTTTCGTCAATCTGCACGGGCTGGACCTCCGTTTCCTGCGGGTCGTGCGCTTGCTGGCCCGCATCGTTCGACTGAGCCGGTACTTCAGCGGCCTGCGCACCCTGGGCATGGTGGTACATGCAAAACGGAGTGAACTGGCGGCGGTGGTGTCGGTACTCTTTCTGCTGCTGGTGATGACCTCCTCGCTGATGTTTTTCGCCGAACATCAGGCCCAACCGCAGGAGTTCGCCAGCATTCCCAGCGCGATGTGGTGGAGTATTATCACGCTGACAACGGTGGGTTACGGCGATGTGTTCCCGGTCACGGCCGCCGGGCGTCTGCTGGCGGGGGCGATTGCGATCATCGGTATTGGGTTGTTCGCGCTGCCGGCGGGCATCTTGGGGTCGGGCTTTATGGAGGCGTTGGAGAAGGAGGAGAGCGCGCCGGTGAGGTGTCCTCATTGTGGTGAGGTGATCGACGCAGGTCGACCGGCACAGGAATAAGACCCTGGTAGTTCAACAATCTTCTATTGATGGATAGAGACGTTCGAGTCTGATGCGAGCGTTCAAGCACTGTCGATGCAGGACACTGAGTTCGATTTCAGCCATTTTGAGCCAACTGCCATGCTTGGGGGTGTAGTGGGATGCGAGTTTGTGCGTGTGTAGTCGGCGACCATGCCGGCGCTGCGCCAAAAGTAGTGAAACAAAACGCCTGCCACGAATCCGACGCCTATACACATGATTAGCCGCGTCAGCAATGCGGTGATGCTGGGCAGCCGATCTCTTGGCCTGTGATCTGTCTGCAACGACGATAGCGGCATGCGCATATTGCTCTCCTGTGTGCGTACAGGTGTTATGGACAATACACCTTAACTCGTGGTCCAGTTTTTGGGGTCCACTTCACCTTCGCGCCGTGCGACAAGGAAGGGATTACGGATCGGCGCGCCGCATCACGATTACTTCATAGTGGTAAGGAGAAAAATCCTGGATGACTACTGCCTTCATCGTCCCATCCGGCGAAGTCGATTCTTCGACCAGGCGATCTGGCCA
>JAPPKT010000435.1 GCA_028819675.1 Caldilineaceae bacterium
CCCGAAATCCACCGCGCCTCATCACTGGCAAAATAAAGCGCCGCATACGCCACGTCCCACGCCGTACCCTCCGTCCCCAGCGGCCCGATCTTCCGCCTCCTCTCCCGCTCCTCCTCCTGAAACTCAGCCGTAAAAGAAGCATGCACATGCCCGGGCGCCAGGCAATTCACCCGAATACCCTCCCGCCCATGATGCACCGCCATCAACCTCGTCAGCGTAGCCAGCCCTCCTTTCGCCACCGAATACGGCACATTGATATACGCCCCCGCCAGCAGCCCGTCAATCGAAGAAATGTGAATAATCGACCCGCCCGCGCCTGCAGCCATATGCGGCACCGCATACTTGCAGGCCATCACCGGCCCCTTTAAGTTCACGTCCAGAGCGACATCCCAGATCGCCTCCTCACAATCCGTAACCTTGCCCCCGCCGACCGCGCCCGCATTATTCACTAGTATATCCAGGCTGCCGTACCGACCGACACACGCCTCTGCCAGTTCCCTGCAGTCTGCTTCCACCGCAATGTCCGCCGCAACGAAAGACGCCTCCCCTCCATTTTCCCTGATGAACTTCACCGTCACCTCGGCCCGTTCCTCGTCCAGGTCCGCCACAACCACCTTCGCCCCCTGTCGCGCAAAGAGGACAGCGGTTGCATAGCCGATTCCAAGAGCTGCCCGCCCTCGCGACCCCGCGCCCGTGACTATCGCCGCCTTGCCCTCCAACCTGTCTCCTTGGGGAGGGAGTCCACCTGACACAGTCAATTCAAATTGGCTCATTGGAGTCGGTTTGCCTTATTGTTCGGAATAGCACTGGAACTCGTTGCCCTACGTTAGATCAGCGAGTCGACGGAGAAGAGTGCTGTTAGTCTTCACACAGCCAACCAGTCATACAAAAAAACCCCGTTTCGCCGGAGGTGTTTTTCGCGCCCCTTCGCGTCACTTCGCGGAAAAAAAGGTGTTCCCCGCGTCGTTTCACGATTGTGAAAATCAAACTACATCCGACAAATAGCGGGCCTTCGTAATCTCAACCACCTCATCCGGATCACGCCGCCACCAGTTCCGCTCGGAGAAAATCTCCACTTCCCGATACCCTTCGTAACCCGTCGCCTCCACCAGCCGCCGAATGCGCCGTATGTCGATGACACCTTCACCAATCATACCCCGGTCCAGCCGCAGATCCGTCGTATCCATTAGCCAATCACTAACGTGGAAGGAAACAATCCGACCCGCCGCCCGTTCAATCTCCCGCTCCATATCCGGGTCCCACCACACATGATAGACATCGACCACGATGCCCAGTTCCGGACCCGCCCCCAGCGCATCAATCCAGTCGTTCGCCTGCCCCAAAGTGGACAAACACGAACGGAAAGCACAGATCATCGGGTGCAGCGGTTCCAGCCCCAGCGTCACGCCGGCCCGTTTCGCATAGGGAAGCACCTCTGCCAGGCCCTCAAGGCAGCGCGCTCGCGCCACCGCTAGATCTCTCGACCCCTCAGGCAACCCGCCCGCCACAAACACAACACACTCTGCTTCCAGTTCAGCCGCTTCATCGATGGCCCGTTTTGTCGAATCCACGTTGGCACGAAACAGGTCGGGATCCGAATCAGTCAACAGTCCCCCGACACAAAGGCACGTGACCTTCATGTCATGAACCTTCAGCAACCGTTTCGCCTCTGCCACGCCCACCTCATGTAGTTTGTCCCGCACAATCCCAATCGCGTGTACCCCGTTCCGCGCGTACCCCTCGATCGCCTGTGGCAGCGACCACTGCTGCAGCGTCGTGTACTGGTTGATCGCGAGTCTGCTGAAGTCGCTCATATCTGCCAGTCCAAAACATCTCCGGAGTCAATCAGTTGGAACTGACACTGCATTCAATAAGTCGCCCGCCCGCCGGACACGTCAAACACAGCGCCCGTAGCAAAACTGCACGCGTCGCTGCACAACCACGCCACCATCTCGGCGTTCTCCTCAACCGTTCCAAACCGTCCCATCGGGATCTTCGCCGTCACCGTCTTTATGTACTCCGGCGTCATCTCGCCCAGAAGATCCGTCTGCACCATCGCCGGTGCCACGCAGTTGACAATAATACCGCTCTGCGCCAGCTCCTTACCCAGCGACTTGGTCAGAGCAATCACGCCCGCCTTCGCCGCCGAATACGCGCACGCATTCGCGTTTCCCTCCTTGCCCGCGACCGACGCCACGTTCACGATCCGGCCCCCTCCCTGCTCCAGCATAACCGGGATTACCGCCCGGCTGCACAAAAAGACCGACGTAAGGTCCGCCGCAACTACCCGGTCCCACTCCTCCAACGGATACTCCCACGTCGGCAGCGTCGGGCCCGAGACGCCTGCATTGTTCACCAGGATATCAATAGCACCCAGCTGGGCCAGCGTATCCTGCACCGCCTGCTCAACGCTCGCCGGTTCCGTCACGTCCACAGAAAATGCGGCCTCAAACCCTTCCCCTGCCGCAGTCCCCCGCACAGGACCCGGGTCCACGTCCCAAACGGCTACAGCCGCGCCCGAGCCTGCCAGCCTCTGAGCGATCCCCAGCCCAATACCCTTAGCCCCCCCGGTTACAACCGCCGTCCGCCCACTGAAATCATATTCAATCATCTTCGTTTCCCTCGACCGCGACCTAACCTCGCCTGGCTCGTCCGTGAACCGACCACTGACCACTAACCACTGCAGTTCCTTATACCCCAAGTTGTGGGAAAGTGCTACAGATGAGGTCGACGCTGACACCGTTCTCATTCAAAAACCGCGTTGGTCAGAACCCGCCCAATTCAGCTAAAATGCGGAGGACGAAACCGCCTCACAGGAGCAACTATGTGAGCCAATTGCGTATAGCCATTCTGGGCGCAGGCACAATGGGCCGCCGTCACATCGACTATGTGAACGCAAGCGGCGAATGTCAACTGGTTGCAATCTGCGACCCGGACTCCGGAGTGGCCAAACTGGCGGCAATGAACGAGGTCCCGCTCTTCCACGATGAATTCGAAGCCCTGGATCTCGCCGCGCCCGACGGCGCCATCATCGCCGCGCCCACCATCCTGCACGAAGAGCTTGCCCTGGCATGTATCCGCCGCGGGATCGTGCCTCTGGTAGAGAAACCAATCACCGCTGCCCTCGACGAAGGGCAAAGACTGGTCGACGATGCCGCCGCGGCCGCTGTGCCCGTCCTAGTCGGCCATCACCGGCGCTACCATCCCCGCATAAAGCGGCTTTGGAAACTGGTAAAGGAAGGGGCCATCGGCTCTCTGATAGGAGTCTCCCTTCTGTGGGCCGTAAAAAAACCCGATGCCTACTACGACGTCGTCTGGCGCACGCGCGCCGGCGGTGGACCCGTTCTGACCAACCTCATCCACGAAATCGACACCCTGCGCTTCATCTGCGGCGAAATCACCAGCGTCTATGCCGCCACCAGCTCCGCGACACGCGGCTTCGACGTGGAGGACTCCGCCGCCATCACCCTGAATTTCACCGGCGGCGTCGTCGGCTCAATCTTTCTTTCCGACGCCGCGCCCTCACCCTGGTCATACGAACTGACAATGTTCGAAAACCCATCCTACGCCCACGTGGCAGCCAACTGCGCCTTCTTCTTTGGTACAGAAGGTTCACTCGCCTTTCCCACCATGGAGCTGTGGTGCTACCCCACCGCAGACAACGCCGGCTGGGAGCAGCCCCTCGAACAGGAACGGCACGAGCCGGCCGACGCCGATCCGCTCGCGGCACAACTGGCCCACTTCTGCCGCGTCATCCGCAGAGAAGAAGCGCCTCTCGTCAGCGGCGAAGAGGGCCTGCGCACGCTTGCCGCGACCCAGGCCGTACTGACCTCGGGCAGTGAGGGCAAGCCCGTTGAACTCCGGCCCGCTTGAGCAGAAACATGAATCCCAGGGTCTATAGAAC
>JAPPKT010000527.1 GCA_028819675.1 Caldilineaceae bacterium
TCTATGTTGGTCAGCGACTGCAGATTCCCGTATCTCAACAGCAGGGTGGCGCGCCAGGGGGCGCCGCGGTTGGTCTCCCGCAACAGGGCCTGCAGCTGCGTATCGAGAATGCCGGCGAGTTGGCCGCGGAGTCGGTGCAGGTTGTGAACGATAGCGATGGCGCCGTCGACCTGCAGGGGTGGACCCTCAGTCGCGACGGGGGCCCGATCTATACTTTCAGCAACATCCTTCTGTTCCCCGGCAGCGGGGTCCGTCTGAACACGGGTTCTGGGCAGGACAACAGCATCAATCGCTACTGGGGCCGGGATGCAGCGGCCTGGGAGACCGGTTCGACGGTTGTTCTGCGCAATCCCAACGGTGAACTGATTGCGCAGAGTACTGTGGCCGGCGGCGAATCACCATAGGTTTTGCGAAAGGGAATAGCTTTCCATGGCAACGACCGAACCACCCGATAAGCAGGACAGAGGGAGGTCCAGAAAGCGACGCTACTTCCGCCGCCGGCGGCGGAAGGGCTCCCGGGATGCATCTCTCGCTGCCGAGCAGAGCGCGGCCGGCGCAGAAGTTCAGCCAGAGCAGCGAAGACGTTCCAAGAGCCAGAATCGCCGCCGCAGCGAGAACCGGCGGCGTTCTTCCCGGCGACGGGGCAGGGCCGCGCGCGTGCAAGAAAGTCAGGCGCGGCCTGCCGAAGAGGAGAATCAGCCGCAAACCGAGGTGTATATCTATACCCACGTTATCCGGCCCACCTATAAGGACGGAGGGAGTGGAGAGTTCCAGGCCGATCATTCGCTGAACCTTGCCGGCGCAACCGCCGTCGGCCCGCCGGTGGGTATGGAATATCTTCTGGACAGTATCGGGCAGCAGCTGGATGAGTGGTTTGGTCTGCCCGACGACTCGACAACTGAGGACAACGAAGACGGGGAAGTAAACAAGCCGAGCGCAGACCTGACAGAAGACGGCGAGGCCCGGGAAGAAGTGCACGGCTCCGGGCAGGAGACGGCCGATGAGAACCGCGCAAGTGAAGACAGTTCCTTCAGTGAATAGGGCCGCCTACCAAATCTCTGCATAGGACCGATCATTGGACAAGGTAATCACGATTCAGCAGATGTCCGCGCATGTGGGCGAGGCGGTAACCCTGGAGGGCTGGCTCTATACCAAGACTGGCAAAGGCCGGCTGCAGTTCCTGCAGGTGCGCGATGGCGGGGGTATCTGCCAAGCGGTGGTGTTTAAGGGAAACGTCAGCGAGGCGTCGTTTGAGCTCGCACGCGCACTCACCCAGGAGAGCAGCCTGCGGGTTACCGGCACTGTCAAAGAGGACACACGCGCGCCAGGCATTCCCGGCGGTTTTGAATTGGATGTGACCGACCTGGAAGTGGTCCAGATCGCTGATGAGTACCCGATTCAGCCCAAGGAGCATGGCGTGGAGTTTCTCATGGAGAATCGCCATCTCTGGATTCGCTCCAGCCGCCAGTGGGCGATAATGCGTGTTCGGGCGACCATAATACGCGCCATCCGCAACTGGTTGGACAGCAACGGCTACCTCAACGTGGACACGCCGATCCTCACCCCCAACGCGGCCGAAGGCACAACGACTCTCTTCGAGATCGATTTCCACGGTGAGCCGGCCTATCTGGCCCAGACCGGCCAGCTCTACAGTGAAGCTACTATCCTGGCCTTCGGCAAAGTCTACTGCTTCGGGCCGACCTTTCGCGCCGAGAAGAGCAAAACGCGCCGCCATCTGCAGGAGTTCTGGATGGTGGAGCCCGAGATCGCCTTCTGCGATCTGGACGGGCTGATGGAGATCGAGGAGCAGTTCGTCAGCCACATCGTGCAGCGCTGCCTGGAGGAAAATGTCGAAGAGCTGAAGCTGCTGGAACGGGACACCTCCGTCCTGGAACGGGTGACGCCCAGCTTTCCGCGCATCCATTACGACGAGGCCGTGGACATCGTCAACCGCGCCGCCGCGGCCGGTGAACTGGTGCCCGGGTATGAGGAAAAGGTGCCCCATATCGAGTGGGGCGATGATTTTGGCAGCCCGCACGAGACCTACATCGCCGCCCAGTTCGACAAGCCGGTCTTTGTCCATCACTACCCGACACAGGTGAAGGCCTTCTACATGGAGCCGGAACCGGACCGGCCGGAGGTCTGCCGCAGCGTCGATCTGCTGGCGCCGGAAGGGTACGGCGAGATCACCGGCGGCAGTGAGCGTATGGCCGATGTCGACAAGCTGGTCGCCGGCATCGAGGAGCACGAACTGCCGATGGAGGCGTTTGACTGGTATATCGACCTGCGCCGCTACGGCACCGTTGTGCATAGCGGTTTCGGTCTGGGCCTGGAGCGGACCGTCGCCTGGATCTGTGGCCTGACGCATCTGCGCGAGGCAATCGCCTTCCCGCGCACGCTTGGCTCGATGCGCCCTTAGGTCCTGGGACCGCCCGCTTCCCGGCTTTATCCGGTCACGACCGTGTTCTACCTCTCGATCCTGCTCGCCGCCCTCATTCTTACCCTCATACTCACGCCGGTCACCGTGCGGCTCGGCCACCGGCTCGGCCTGGTGGACCGGCCGGGCGAGCGCCGCAAACACGCAGGCGTTGTGCCGCGCACCGGCGGGCTGGCCATCTTCGCCGCTTTTACCCTGACCGTGCTCGCGCTTCTCCTGCTCATGGCCGGGGCGCTGCCCCTGCTTGATGCCTCCTGGCTGCCGCCGCAGAACGACCCCAAGGAGAGCCGCCGTTTTATCGCTCTTCTGATTGGCGGCGCCTTCTGCGCGATCTTCGGCTTTCTCGATGACCGCTACGAGTTTTCCTGGCGCCCCCAGTTCGCAATTCAGCTTGCCGCCGGCCTGATCGCCATCGCCGGGCTGATCTTTATCAAGCACGTCAACAATCCGTTTGCGAGCGGCTTTCTCTTCGGGCCGGATGGCTTCCCCTGGTGGCTGCTCGGCCCGTTGACGCTATTCTGGTTCATGGGAATGATGAATACCGTCAACTTTCTTGACGGGCTGAACGGCCTGGTTGCCGGTGTCACGGTCATCTTCTGTGCCATTCTCAGCATTCATATGATTTTCTTCACCCAGCCGCCCCAGCTGAGCGTGGCGGTACTGCCGGTGGCGTTGCTCGGCGTCGGGTTGGGATTTCTGGCCTTCAATTTCGCCCCGGCGCGGGTCTTCATGGGCAGCAGCGGCAGCTATTTTCTCGGTTTTGCCCTGGCTGCGTTGGGGATTATCGGCGGGGCACGGCTTGCCACCGTTCTGCTGATTCTCGGCCTGCCGATTCTGGACGTGGTATGGCTTATCTACAGCCGTCTGCGGCGGGGCGTCTCGGTGGGCCAGGGCGGCCGCGACCACCTGCACCTGCGTCTGCGCGACAAAGGCCTGGCCGAACATACTATCGTGATTGGCTATTGGGCCTTCTGCGCACTTTTCGGCGGCCTGACCCTGTTGCTGGATGACCGCCTCTACAAGCTGGTGGCGCTGATTGGGCTGGCCATCATCGGTCTGCTCGTCTTGCTCTGGGCAGCGCGGCCGTCCACTCTGAGCGAAGAAAAATGAGTTCGAAGAACCCAGGCGGCTCGCCTGCATACCGTATCCTCGCGATCGAAACCAGCTGCGACGAGACCGCGGCCGCGGTCGTGGCGGACGGCCGCCGTATCCTCAGCAACCGGGTCGCCAGCCAGATTGAGCTCCACCGGCGTTTCGGCGGCGTCTACCCGGAGGTCGCCAGCCGCCAGCACGTTCTCGCGATTCAGACTGTCGTCGAGGACGCTTTGGCGGATGCCTCGGTCGGGCATGTGCGTGAGCTCGACGCCATCGCCGTCACCAACGGACCGGGTCTGGCCGGGAGTCTTCTTGTCGGCGTCAATCTGGCCAAAGGGCTGGCCTTCGCCAGCGGTCTGCCGCTGATTC
>JAPPKT010000137.1 GCA_028819675.1 Caldilineaceae bacterium
TTTTTAGTGAACTGCTTTGTACGTGGTGGTCAGATGGAGGGGTGGGGTCAGTGGTTAGTGGTTAGTAGTGAGTTGAGAGAGGAGGCGATTCTCAGGAAGGGGTGTTTCGCACTGCCGGAAGGCAGGATGGGAACCGGGGAGGGAGGCGATGGCAGGGAGTCAGGCGGGGTCTTGGTGCGTGGTAGGGTTTCAAGGACTGCGCATGGGAGGGCTATCGAGGTTCGAGGCCCTGGCGGTCAGTTCGGGCGCGCAGCAGGTGTCCTTCGAGGCTGGTTACGTACAGGTCACGCAGGTCGCTGCCGCCAAAGGTACAGTTGGTGGGGGCGTCGCAGGGTAGTGGGTGTGTTTCCAGGACTCTGCCGTTTGGTGCAAAGACGTAGATCATTCCGCCCGGGCCGCTTATGCCCGAACCGGCCGTGGCGACAATGTTGCCGTCGCTGTCCAAGCACATGCCGTCAATGCCACGATGGGGGTAGAAGTTGTGGAGCACTTCGTGCTGGCCGACTACGGCCCCATTTTCGTCCGAGCCTTGATCAAGGACCGGATAGGCGCGGAGCTCCCGGTGTTCGCCCTCGCCGTATTTGCTCTGGGCGACATAGAGGACGGTTTCGTCGGGAGAGAGCAGGAGACCGTTGGGGGCGGTGGTGTCGTAGGTCACGCGCTCAGGGCGCCAGTTTCCATCCGCCTGCCTGTCCAGCCTGTAGATGGACTCGTGGTCCAGTTCCATGTCGTCACGGAAATCACCGTAACGGGGGTCGGTAAACCAGATTCTGCCTTTGCTGTCGATGGCGAGATCGTTGGGGCTGTTGAAGCGACGTCCTTCGAATTGGGCGCAGAGTTCGATGGTGGCTGCGCCCTCCGGGTACCGGGCCATGCGGCGGCCGCCGCCTTCACAGGCGTTGACGACGCCGTCGCTATCCAGCATGAGGCCATTGGCAGCATTCGTGCCTTCGCGCCAGACGGTAAACTCGCCGCTGTCCGGGTCGAAGCGCATGATGCGGCTGTTGGGGATATTGGTAAACAGGAGTGATCCGCGGTACCAGACGGGGCCTTCCGTCAGGCCGATTGGTTCCAGAAGGGTTTCAAACTGCCAAGCCATCGGTGACTCCTGCTAGTGTTCGAGCGAGAATTCGAAACCACAGTCAATCGTAATCTGCCGACTTCGCTTGAGGGCCTGGTAAGGGTCGTCGAGTTGGGGGCTGAGCTCGAGACTTACGGCGCCTGCGTAACCGATTTCCTGCAAGGCTTTGAATGTGTTTCGGAGCGTGTCGGTCGTCAGAACGCCGTCGAGCAGGGCCCAGTGCAGGTCGCCGTGGCCGTCGTTATCGTCAAGGTGAACGTAGTCCAGGCGTTCTGCGGCCGCCCTGATGACTTCAGCCGGATCTTCGTCGCTGATCTGGATGTGGCCAATATCGAACAGAAGGCCGAGGTTAGGATGATCGATAGCGTGTATGAATTCCAGCGTGGCTGCGGCGGTGGGAAGTGCGGTACCGGGGAAGTGCTCTATGCAGAGTCTGACGTCATGTACTGCGGCCCGGTCTGCGGCCTGCGCGAGGGAGTCGGCGTAGCGGGTCAGAGTCGGTTTGCTGCCGTCTTTTCCTGGCACGAGGTAGACGACCTTGGCGCCCAAGGCCGTGCACTTTTGCGCAACCTTTTCGACATGCGCCACGGCCCGCTGGCGCGCGCCGGCGTCGGAACTTTCGAGCGCGGCATCATCCGGTACTCCGAAGGAGGCTGCTATCGAAGAGACGCTCAGGGAATGCGTGTTCAGGAGGGCGGTCACCTCTTCCTCATCCAGGAAATCAGGTCTGATGTCGATCCTGCGGAACCCCAAGGAGCGCATATCGGATAGGACATCCCTCGGGTGAGCGGTCAATGCCCATGCACAACAGGAGAGGTACATTCTCTCAATACTCCAACTGTTCAAGTTCCTGTGACAGAAGTTCTTCCGATTGGTCCTCGCTGCTGGCGAGAAGAGACTGCAATTCAATCAGCTCACCGGACTGCAAAAAGCGATGAAGTCGGTGGCCGTGGCGACGGCTCCACTCCTCGATTGCGGGGGTCATTTGAGCAATCGTGGAGAAGTCGGAGGGGAAACGCAGAGGGTCGCCGCCCAGCCAGCGCCCGTGTCTGCCGGCGAGGGTTGTGTTCCAGATCTTGGCGGGAATGACGTCGGGCGTCAGGTTGCCGGTCGGCCAAGCCTGGAAGAGAACGGGGATCCGGGGCGGAAAGTCAGGCAGGATTCCCTGCAAAAGCTGATGACTTCTGGTGCAAGTGGACGGCATCCAAAGGGGGATGACGGGGCTTCTGAGACCGACAACCGGATTCATTTGCGGCCCGCTCTCGATGAGGATTGCACGCGGTTGGACTTGCAAGAGATAGTAGAGCCATTGCCAGGCATAGAAGCCCATCCGACTTATGTCATCGACCGAGGAGAAGGAAAGGGTATGGGCCGGGAAGCCTTCATCACCGGCATGGTCTCGCACCGAAGTTGCAAAGCCTGAGATGGAGCCCCACTGGGCCTCCGGTTGATATGTCCAGTGTCGAGAGAGACGCCAGCCGCTGCGTTGAAGGCCGCCCTCTTCGTGCAGCCAGTCGTCCAGCCAGGGGGTGCCGCGAATGAACTCCTGGTCAGTGAAGCCTCCGTAGCCTCCAATCTGCAGTCTGTGACGGGCGCCGATCTCGTACTGGCTCCACTTGGAGGAGCAGGTCAGGAGAAGCAGCGAGCCGCCGGGCATAAGGCGCTCGCGGATGAACCTCTTGTACTGGTCCGGCAGCGAGGTCAGCTTGAGGTATATGCTCACACTTCTCTTGATCTGCTGGCGGGCGTGGATGGGGTCGAAGACGCTCACGGCCAGGAGATCGGGATTGTGGTTCAGGATCGGGGTCAGCAGGTCCACACTTCGCTGCTGATAGCCGGCTATGTCGTCGGGTTTTCCGCGAGAGGAAAAGGCGATGGGGAAAGCGTCGGCCAAGAGAGGTGCGCCGAGGCAGGCACACAAGTGGGCGGTTGCTCCGGAAGGGACACCGATTACGATCGTATCGAAGCGCCTGTCCGAGTCCAGGTCATCGTACAGGCTCACGTTCCATTGCGCGAGGTCTGCCGTTGTGAGGCTGAAGGAGAGCGAACGATTGTGAGGGCGGTTCTCGGTGGCCCAGACGGCGAGACCTGCTCCCCAGCTACGGGGAAGATGGGAGCTCAGCCGCAGCAGAGATAACTGACGCCCCATCTTGGCGTTTGCAGCCGGGAAGTGAAATCTGTTTTCCAAGGCGGCGGCGACCGCGGCGACCGCTCCGGTAGCGATATCGAAACCGACTGGGTTGTAGGACACTGGCAAGCTGAATCCTTCTGCCTGGCTTCGTCGATGTTGCGCGGACTACGGCTTCCGCCGCGAACAGACCTTCCACGCTGCACTTGGCGGGCTTGAACCGGACGGCGGAGTTGACCAACAGTATAGCCGACGCGGCAAGGCATCGCAATTCCAGTTCAGAGGCAAGTATTTGTCGCTTACGAGGACAGACTGTATGTGGGTTTGCCTTGCGTACTCTCCATCGGCGTGAAACGTATTGCGTGTTGCGTAAGGGGTGCATCCCAGATTCAGGGTGGGAACAGTCTGGCGGGGAATCTGTGCCTGCGGTGGCTGGAGTCGTTTACCGTCTTTGGGCGAGACGCAGTGCAGGCGGCTGGCCTGGCCGTACGGTGGAGTCCGTCGGTTGGGGAGGGTGCGAGGGCAGGCACATGGCCGCACATGGGATATTATGGGACCGGCGGGATGTGGTCTGGCTGGACAACTTCAAATAGGCACCCGTCACCAATGGCGACACCCGGTCGATGAGGCGTGTTTAAGGAGAGGGGGCGTTGGGGGGGGGGGGGCCCCCCCCAAAGGGGGGGCGGAAAAGG
>JAPPKT010000651.1 GCA_028819675.1 Caldilineaceae bacterium
CGGCGATGGGCACGTTTTTGATGGAGCGGGACTCGCCGGCGCACAAGTACCCGGAGTCTTTTGGCGTAAAGCGGGTAATCGAAGACCCATCCAAGGATTTGGCCATCTATTTCGACTTTGAAGTGAGCGCGGGCATGAGCGAGCAGATGGCTGAGATGGTGCACGACAAGTTCCTGGAATCGCTGCCGCCCAAGCGTTATCCGCAGTTCTATATCAGTGATGTATACCGCTTCCTGTATGCCAGCCATCTGAGTGAGCGGCATCTTCCGCATCCGCCGTGGCTGGTGCCGGAAGACGGGGTCGTGCAGTAGGTGAACTGCAGTGGTTAGTGGTTAGTGGTTAGTGTCCAGGGTAAAGAGTTCTGGGCGTTGACGACTGCTCATTAGCAGTATGAATCTATTCACGTTTCAGTTAAGGAGAGTAGAATGAGAAGGATTGCACCAACACCGATTTCCCGACGCGAGTTCATGCGCGTTTCGGGCGTGGCCGCTGCGGGTGCGGTGGTTGTGGCCTGCGGCGCGGGCGGCGAACCGGAGCCGATGCAAGAGGCTGCGCCTGCCGACGACTCGGCAGCCGAGGCTGCACCGGCGGCTTCGTCGTCGCAGTACAGTGAAGCGCCGATGCTGGCGGATATGGTTGCCGCCGGTGATCTGCCGCCCGTGGACGAGCGTTTGCCGGTCAACCCGATGGTGATGCCGGTTGCTGAGACCAATGGCGACTACGGCGGCACGTTCCGCCGCGGTTTCAAGGGCGTCTCCGACCGTTGGGGACCGACGAAGATGCAGGACAGAGGGCTGTCCTGGTATGACCAGAACCTGAACATGCAGCCGCGCATGGCCGAGTCGTGGGAGATCAACGATGACGCCTCTGAGTGGACGTTCCATCTGCGCGAGGGGATGAGCTGGTCGGACGGCACGCCGTTCACGACCGAGGCGATCCGCTGGTGGTGGGAGGAGGACGAGACCAATACGACGATCTCACCCAGCATTGGCGGCACGTGGGTCTCCGGCCCCGAGCGCACGCCGATGGAGCTTGAAATCGTCGACGACTCGACGGTAACCTTCAAGTTCCCCTTGCCCAATCCGCTGTACGTCTTCCGGCTTGGCCGCCAGACCAGAAATCTATATCTGCCCGGGCACTACCTGAAGCAGTTCCACATGGACCTGACCGACGACCAGGATGCGCTGCAGGCCCAGGTGGAAGAGGCCGGCTTCAACAGCTGGGAAGAGTACTATACGGACCGGCGCTGGTGGTACCTGAACCCGGACCTGCCCAGCATCGGACCCTGGATTTCCAAGAACGAACTTTCCAACGAACTGTTCCTGATGGAGCGCAACCCTTACTTCTTCGGCGTTGATTCGGACGGCAGGCAGCTGCCCTACATCGACGACGTTACGCACAGGCTGTTCGAGACGAACGACGTTTTCGACCTGCGGATTATCAACGGGGAGATCGACTTCCAGGCCCGCCACGTCAACATCGGCAACTTCACGCTCTACAAAGAGAATGAAGAAGCAGGGGACTATCAGGTCTTCCTCGGTTCCGCTTCCGGTCACTCGGCAATACAGCTGAACCTGTCGACCAAGAACGAACGGCTGGCAGAGTTCTTCAACATTCGCGACGTTCGGATCGCGCTGTCGGTTGCGGTCGACCGCGTGGCGCTGAACGAACTGGTGTGGGACGGACTGATGACGCCACGGCAGTACAGTCCGCTGGAGAGCTCGGCGCAGGCGTACCCGAAGCAGGCGAACGCGTGGATCCAGTACGACCCGGACATGGCCAACCAGCTGCTGGACGATGCCGGTTACGCCGAGAAGGACAGCGACGGTTTCCGTCTGTTTAACGACGGCAGCGGGGATACGTTGAGCTTCGTCATTGAAGGTACGGCACAGCCCGGAACCACGAGTGAAGATACTGTTCAGGAAGTGATCAAGTACTTCGCGGCGGTGGGCGTCAAGGCGGCCTACAAGGGCTTTGAGCGTTCGCTGTACGAGGAGCACCACGGCGCCAACGAGATTGAAGCGGCGTGGTGGGGCGGAGACCGCACGGTGGTGCCGCTGGTCAACCCGACGATCTGGACATGCGAGCAGCCGGACCGGCCGTGGGCCGCAGGTTGGGCGCACTGGCGCAACAGCGGCGGCACCAGCCCGGCAGGCGTCGAGCCGCCGGCAGGCCACTGGGTGTGGACGATCTGGGAGATCTGGGATGCGATCAAGATCGAACCGGATCCGGACAAGCAGACGGCGATGTTCCACCAGATTCTTGATATCTGGGCCGAGGAACTGCCGATGATCGGCTACCTGGGCGAGCGCCCGGCGCCGATTATCGTCAAGAACGGTGTCAGGAACTACCTGCCCGGCTTCCCGCTGGACGATACGACCGGTGACGAGCATTTGCTGCACACCGAGACGTATTTCTGGGAAGACGCGGAATCGATGAGTACGTAGAATTGCGAGGAGTGAGTGTGGAGGAGAGGAACGGCGAGAAGCGAGTGAAGAGGAGAGAGAAGAGAGTAACACCGCCTAGCTAGCCAGGCGGGCTGGAGTTTACTCATTCCCCTCTTCTCACTACTCACTCCCAGCTTTTCTCTCCTCACTCCTCTCAACTCGCTCCTCTTTTTTCGGGGGTTTTCATGCTGGCCTATATTGTTCAACGTGTTCTGTTGATCATTCCGATGCTGATTGCGATTTCGATTCTGTCGTTCGCCGTAATTCAGCTGCCGCCGGGCGATTTTCTGACTTCATATGTTGCCCAGCTGCGGCAGGAGGGGGATGAGGTTGACGAGGCGGAGTTGGAGTCGCTGCGACAGCGTTACGGGCTGGGCCAGCCTGCGTATGTCCAGTATTTCAAGTGGATCTATGGCGTTCTGGTGAAGGGCGACTGGGGACAGTCGTTCGAGTGGCAGAAGCCGGTGAGTGAGTTGATCTGGGAACGCCTGGGGCTGACGATGGCGCTATCGATGGGGGCGCTGCTTGTCGGCTGGTTTATCGCAATACCGGTGGGGGTCTATTCGGCGACCCATCAATACTCGTGGCTGGATTATCTGATGACGACGTTCAGCTTTATCGGCCTGGGGACACCGGGATTTCTGCTGGCGTTGATCGTGCTCTTTCTGGCCCAGTCCTGGCTGGGCATGAATGTGGGCGGCCTGTTCTCTGACGAGTATGTGCTGGCGCCGTGGAGCTGGCCGAAGATCGTGGATATGTTGAAGCACATCTGGGTGCCGATGTTGATCGTGGCGGTGAACGGCACGGCGGGCAACATCCGCATCACGCGCGCCAACCTGCTGGACGAGCTGAACAAGCCGTATGTGGAGACGGCGCGTGCGAAAGGGGTGCGAGAAAGGGCGCTGATCTGGAAGTATCCGGTGCGGGTGGCGCTCAACCCGTTTTTCAGCACGGTGGGCTGGTCGCTGGCGAGCCTGGTTTCGGGCACGACGCTGGTGGCGATGGTGTTGAGCCTGCAGACGACGGGGCCGCTGCTGCTGCGTTCGCTGACTTCGCAGGATATGTATCTGGCGGGCAGTTTTCTGTTTCTGCTGAGCACGCTGACGGTGATCGGGACGCTGCTGTCGGATATTCTGCTGGCGGTGGTGGATCCGCGCATACGGTTGGAGTGAGACGGCAGTTTTTAGTAGGTAGTTTTTAGTTTTTAGTGGCGTGCTGCTGCGGAGGGGGTTGGTGGGACTGTAGGGGTTTGGGAAGATTATATTTTTGTTGCTGGCGGCCTCGCTTTTGGGCGGGGTTTTTTTGTTGTCTGGTGCTGGGAAAGCGGTTGTTGGAGGATGTTGTCTGAACAGGGAATTGGGGGATTTGAGAGATGGGGCCGGGTCAGGTTTTGTCGGTGCGGTAGAAGGCGACCTGGTCTTCGTCGAGTTGGATGCCGAGGCCGGGTGCGG